>CAZAPC010000037.1:0-9716 GCA_964486875.1 uncultured Planctomycetales bacterium | reverse complement strand
AAGGAGGGATTATGGATTGGAGGGTATTTTTCTCCACTTTCGCTGCTGTTTTCTTTGCGGAGTTAGCTGATAAAACGCAATTGGTAGGTATTGGCATGGCGGCTAAGACCGGTAAGCCTATTTCGGTCTGGGCAGGTTCTGTCGCTGCCTATATTATTGTAACCGTAATTTCTGTTTTCCTCGGAGCGCTTCTTGCTAAATTTATAAACCCGCAGGTAATACGCTATTTAGGTGCGTTCATTTTTATTCTTATCGGCCTCCTTATGTTTTTAAAGATCTTATAATATGAGAGAACATCTTTACAATCTGGTTACGGATAAATATAGAGGCGTATTATTCTGGGTGCCTAAGCTTTTTCTTTTATCCCTTTCTTTTATTTATGGCGTAGTTATCCGAATACTTATTTTTGTATCTTTGATGGATCAAAAGCGTTTTACTCCCAGAGTTATTAGCGTAGGTAATATCACTGTAGGAGGGACAGGCAAGACATCTCTGGTAGAGTTAATCTCCCGCTATCTTAAAGCAAGAGGTATTACCCTGGCGGTGCTTACCAGAGGGTATAAACTTAAAAAGAATGATTCCTTAAGCGATGAGCCCAGAATGCTTGCTAAGAATTTAGACGGAGTTGCTGTTATTGTGGATAAGGATAGATCCCGCGGAGCCTTGAGGGCTGTAAGGGAATATGGGGTTGATACGGTAATATTAGACGATGGCTTCCAGCAGTGGCATGTAAGAAAGGATCTGGAGATAGTTGCTATTGATGCGCGCAATCCTTTTGGAAACCGGCATATGCTTCCAAGGGGGATATTGCGGGAACCCTTAAGTTCTTTGAAAAGAGCGGATATATTTGTTTTAACAAAGGCAGACCTTGCGCCTAAGCAGGCCTTAGCGCACTTAAAGCAAACCCTATTCAAATATAATCCCAAGGCGCTGGTCGCTGAATCAGTGCATAATCCGGTCGGGTTTTATAATATTAAGAATCCGGGAAAGCTGCTTGATTTAAATTATATTAATAAAAAAGATAAGATTGCTCTCTTGTCTGGTATCGGGGATCCGGAGTCTTTCTTTCAGCTTATCCTTAGATTGAAAATAGCAGTCGGGCTAGAGCTAAGGTTTCCCGACCACCATTATTATACCTTAGGAGAAATGGAGATGGTCTCTTCCAGGGTTAAGGGAAGCGGTTCGAAGGTAATTGTGACTACGGAGAAAGACGCATCCAGGATCTCCGAAGAAATTGTTTCTCTTCTTTCTGATATAGAGATAATGGTTTTACGCGTAGAACTAAAAATAATAAAACACGATGAAGAATTTTCTAACAGATTACTTAGCCTATATTCTTTTTAAGGCCTTAGGCCCGCTTATAAGGTCTTTGCCTTTAAGCTTTAGTTTTGCTTTAGGCAGGAGGTTAGGAGATGCCCTATATTATTTTGATCTCAAACATAAGGCAACGGCCTATGCTAATATTAAGCGGGCGTTCGGGACCAGTCTGACTTCGGGATATTTATCCTGCTTGACGCGTGATTTTTACCGCACTTTCGGACAGAGCATAATAGAAGTTTTTTTAATTCCGATTATCGATCGCAATTATATCGAACAACATATTACTATTGAGGGGGAAGAGAGAGTCTTCAATGCCCTTAAAAAGGGCAAAGGGGCAATTCTTATGGCTGTGCATGCAGGAAGCTGGGAGCTTTCCAATATTATTACTGCTAATTTAGGCTTTCCGTTTTCTATGTTCATAAGAGAGCAGGGCCCTGCGCGGTTAAATCAGCTGCTCAATAATTACCGTAAGGCAAAGGGTTGCCGGATCATAAGCCGCGAAGGAGGGTTAAAGAGGTTATCGCAGCTTTGAATAATAACGAAGCAGTTGGGATGACCGTTGATCAGGGAGGCAGTTCAGGAATAATGGTTGATTTCTTTGGCCGTTCGGCCTCCATGCCTAAGGGTGCGGTAAAACTAGCATTAAGATACAACGCCGCCTTAATCCCTATATTCTTTAAGCGTATAGGCGGCCCAAAGATAAAAGTATGGGCAGGCGAAGAAATTGCGTTATCTAGAAGCCAAAATGAAGATGAAGATATAAAAGCTAACTTGCAGAGGGTCGTCGCTATATTTGAGAGATTCATATCGGATAACCCTAAGGAATATTTGTGGACCTATAAGATCTGGAAGCGTTCGCAAATGAGCAGTATACTTATTATCAGCGATGGCAAAGCAGGGCACCTGCATCAATCAGAGGCAGCGGGTATGCTGGCGCAAAGAGTGCTGGCTGAAAAAAAGATAAGGGCGGAGATAAAAGAGGTTGAGGTGGTTTTTAAGAATAAAGCCTCCAGGTTTATCTTAGGGCTCGGTGTTTTGTTCTTTGGTAAATACAGCTGTCAGGATTGTCTTTCCTGCCTCAAGAATTCTTTAACCCCTGATTCATACGGCAAGATATCCTCGGTATCTCCGGATATTATAATAACAACGGGTTCTTCTTTAGCAGGGCTTAACCTACTTCTTTCCCGTGTGAATTTAAGCAAATCAATAGCGGTTATGCGGCCATCTTATTTTGGGGTAAAGCGGTTTAACCTTGTAATCGCGCCAATGCACGACAGGCTTAATAAACGAAAGAATCTGGTTATTACAGATGCTTCTCTTAACCTTATTGATGAGGGGTCTTTAGCCAGGGCTTCAAAAACCCTTGCGCTGAAGAAATCTTTAAAGGAAGACGGATTTTATATCGGCCTATTAATTGGCGGAGATAGCAAGAGTTTCAGGCTTTCCTTAAGCCAGGTATCTATAGTTATAGAAGAGTTAAAAAAATTGTCAGAGGGATTAGACGCACAGTTGCTTATTACTACTTCTCGCAGGACACCGGAAAGAATAGAGCTAGCTATTAAAAACGGGTTAAGCGGCTATGGCCGGTTAAAACTTATGGTTATTGCGAATGAGGATAATATTCCCGATGCAATGGCGGGGATATTAGGGCTAAGCAGCATTATTGTTTCTACCCCGGAGAGTATCTCAATGATTTCGGAGGCAGTTAACAGTAAAAAGTATGTATTTATTTTTAATGCTCCCGGGTTAAGCCTTAAACACAAGAGTTTCTTAAACTATCTTTCTAAGAAAGGGTATATCCACATATCAGAAAGCGCCGGTTTAGCCGGAAGAATTAAGGATATATGGCAGGAAAAGCCTTTACTGCCTGCTTTGAAAGATAATGCTTTAGTCAAAGAGTATTTAAACAGAATATTGTAAGGCTTAAAGAGGTGTTTTAGTTGAATATTCTTCAGATATTACCGGAATTAAATGTGGGAGGGGTTGAAACAGGGACGCTTGATTTGGCGAAGCGTTTAGTTGCTTTAGGCCATAAAGCGGTTGTTGTCTCTGCCGGAGGCACGCTAGTAAAGGATTTGGAAGATGCAGGGGCTAAGCATTATCAGCTCTGCGTGTATAAGAAATCTTTATTTAGCATGTTTAGGTCGGTCGCGCCTTTAGTAGATATAATAAAAAAAGAAGAAATTGATATTGTCCATGCCCGCTCGCGTGTCCCGGCGTGGATTGCGTATTTTGCTTCCCGCAAGGCGCAGGTTATATTTATAACTACCTGCCACGGTTATTATAAAAAACATCCTTTTAGCTATGTTATGGGCTGGGGAAAGAGGGTTATTGTATTAAGCAATATTATCGCCAGGCATATGATTGAAGATTTTGCAGTGCCTCATGAGAGGATCCGCCTGATTCCGCGAAGCGTTGATTTGGAGAAATTCAATTACATAAGCCCTGATAAGAAAAGAGGGAAGGATTTTAATGTAGGCATAATCGGCAGGATAACTCCTATTAAGGGGCACCTGTTTTTTATAAAGGCGATGGCTAAAGTTGCCAGGGTAGTGCCTTATTTAAAAATCTGGATAGTAGGGGATGCCTCGCAATCGCGCCAGGCATATAAAGAGCAGGTACAGGTTTTAGTAAGAAGGTTGGGCCTTAGCCATTGTACTGAGTTTTTAGGAGTGCAAAAAAATATCCCCGAGATTCTTTCGCACTTAGACCTTCTGGTTCTTGCTACTACTACCCATGAGGCGTTCGGGAGAGTAGTTATAGAAGCCCAGGCAGCAGGCGTACCGGTAGTAGCCACAAAAGTCGGCGGGGTTGTAGATATTATCGAAGATAATATAAACGGACTCCTTGTGCCTCCTGCTGATCCCGAGGGAATGGCCGAGGCGGCATTGAGAATATATAAGGATCAAAAACTGTCTGCATCTTTTGCCCAAGCCGCTATATCCAAGGTTAAGGAAAAATATAACGTCGGGCTTATGGTGGATGAGACTTTAAAAGTTTATAATGAATCATGCAGTAATTTTAACCTTTTAATTATTAAGTTAAGCTCTCTGGGGGATGTTATTTTGTCAACGCCTGCGATAAGAGAAATAAGAAGGAAGTTCCCGTGCCATAAAATAAGCTTTCTGGTGGGAGAAGAGTCAAAAGACGTATTGATCAAGTGCCCTTATATTGATGAGCTGCTGGTAGCGGATGTGAAGAACAGAGATAAAGGCTTAAGGGGGTTATTGGGAATTGCAAGAATTTTAAGGAAGAAAAATTTTGATTTGGTTATTGACCTTCAGAATAATCGCTTAAGCCATATTCTTTCATGCCTCTCTTTAAGCCTTAACCGTTACGGGTATGACAATAAGAAACTAGGGTTCCTTCTTAACCACCGGATTAAAGACGATAAAATCAGAATAGGTCCGGTGGACCATCAATTCAGGGTGTTGAAGTTGTTGGGCATAGATCTTATGGATAAGCATCTGGAGTTGTGGCCTTCTAAAGCGGAAGAGGATTATGCGAATAATTTATTGGATTCGCAATGGCTGAGCGATAAGCAGAAAATTATCGGGATAAATATTGGAGCAAGCAAGAGATGGGTGACTAAGTGTTGGCCGAAAGAACATATAGCCCGGCTCTGCGATGAATTGGGCTTAAGGAATATGCGGGTGGTTATAACCGGGACAGAAGAAGATTCACCGGAGGCGAATATGCTTGTAGGTTCTGTAAGGAATACCAAGATAATTAACGCCTGCGGCAAGACTACGGTTAACCAGCTGGCAGCGTTAATTAAGCGCTGCGCAGTCTATATATCCGCTGATTCTTCCCCGTTACATATTGCTGCGGCAGTCAATACCCCGGCGGTTGCGCTCTTTGGTCCAACTGACCCTTTAAGGCATATGCCAGCGGCTAAGGAATGTCTGGTTATCAACAAGGGCTTGCTTTGTAGTCCATGCTATAAAACAAAATGTGCCCATAAGAAATGTATGAATGCTATAACCGTAGAAGAAGTCATACAGGCGATAGATAAACTGTTAAAATGAATATACTCTATCTTATGAATCATGTTAACGCTGGGGGTATTACCAGCTATGTTTTGAGTTTATCCGCAGGGCTAAAGTCTAAGGGGCATAGCGTGTTTGTTGCCTCAGGGCCCGGAGAGATGCTGGATAAATTTAATGAAGCAGGGATAAAATATTTTTCTGTGCCGATGGGCACAAAGAATGAATTAAGCCCGAGAATACTACTGAGTGCTCTGGTTCTGTCAGGGATAGTTAAAGAGAATAAGATCGATATACTGCATTCGCACAGCCGTACAACGCAAGTATTGGGATGTCTATTGAGTAGGTTTACCGGAGCAAAACATGTTTTTACCTGCCATGGATTTTTTAAAAGGCGTTTTTCACGCAAGATTTTTCCGTGCTGGGGGGATAAGGTTATCGCGATAAGCAGCCAGGTTAAAGAACATTTGCTGGAAGATTTTAAGGTAGTCCCGGAAAAGATAGCTTTAGTTTGTAATGGCATTGACCCGGATAGATTTAGTCCTGTTTCTCCCTCTTTTAGGCAGGAGGCCAAGCAGAGGCTGGGTTTAAGCCCGCATACAGTAGTAGGTATTCTGGCCCGGCTCTCAGATGTTAAAGGGCACAGGTATCTTATCGAAGCAATGAAATTAGTATTACCGGTTTATCCCGATCTTCAATTACTCATTGCCGGAGAAGGGAAGATGGAAAAGGAGCTTAAGGCCATGACGGACATTCTCGGGATTAAAAATAACGTATTCTTTGTTCCTAACTCTTTGGACACAAAAGATATACTTTCGGCAATGGATATATTCGTTTTGCCTTCTCTTAAAGAAGGGTTAGGTTTATCATTGATGGAAGCGATGAGTATGGGGTTGGCAGTTATAGGCTCTGAAGTCGGAGGTATCAAAACGTTGATAGAAGATGGTATAAACGGTTTACTAGTTAAGCCTAAAGACTTACGGGGTATTGCAAGGGCGATAGAGGATTTAATCTCCAAACCCGCCAAGGTCTTAAGTTTAGGCGCGCAGGCGCGCAGGCGTATCATAACTGAATTTTCCCGCGACAGTATGGTTTTAGGTACTGAGGAGGTTTATCTTAAGGTACTTAGATAGTGGGGATCAGGGATATTTTTTAAGATGAAGGAATCAGAGAATAAAAGGGTTCTTATTTTCAATGTTAATTGGCTGGGAGATGTTTTGTTCTCAACCGCCGCGATAAGGAATATACGCCGTAATTTTCCGCGCAGCTTTATTGCCTGTATTATACCCAGCCGGTGTTACCCCATATTAAAAGGTAATCCCCATCTGGATGAAATTATTATTTTTGATGAGAAGGATAGGCATAAGAGTCTATTCCAGAGATTTGAGTTTGTGCGTAGTTTAAGGATGAGGGGTTTCGATCTCGTTTTTCTTTTGCACCGATCTTTTAGCCGCGCGCTTATCTGCCGTCTTGCCGGTATCCCTGAAATGATTGGACATTATACTAGAAAGAGAGGGTTCTTGCTTACTAAAAAGATTATTCCTCCAGCGCGTGATTCATTACACCGCATAGACTATTACTTGGATATTGTTGAAAAGGGGGGGTTTAAAGTTGAAGATCGGTACCTGGAGTTTTATTTTAGCGATAACGATACATTATTTGTAAGGGAATTCCTGAATAAAAATTCAGTTGGAGAAAAAGACTTTCTGGTTGCGATAAATCCCGGAGGGAATTGGCTCCCTAAACGCTGGCCGAAAGAATACTGGGCCCAGCTTTGCGATAGATTAATCGAAAGACTAAACGCAAAGGTAGTTATCACCGGAGGGCATAACGATATATCTCTGGCCAGGCAGATTAAGGAGATGATGAAATTTGAGCCGATAATCTCCTGCGGGGTTTTTAATGTGAAGCAGCTGGGTGCGCTAGCGAAAGAAGCAAATGCTTTTATTACCGCTGATACAGGGCCTTTGCATATTGCCAATAGCGTAGGCGCTAAAAAGATAATTGCAATTTTTGGGCCGACCTCTCCTTTAATCACCGGACCGTATCCGGCAAAGAATGCAACCATTTTGCAGAAGAATGTCGGCTGCAAGATTCCCTGTTATGACTTAAAGTGTAAAGACAGCCGTTGCATGAAGGCGGTTATCCCCGATGATATTATCAAAGCGTTAAATTGTTAAGCCGTTATGAAAAGTAAAATTCTTTTTATTACCTTAAGCAATATAGGCGACGTAATGCTTACGCTTCCTGTTTTGGACCGCCTTAAAACCTCCTTTCCCGGATACAGTATTACGGTTTTAGGCAGCAAGAGGGTAGAGGAGATTTTTTCTGGGGATGTTTTGGCCAACGAATTCATTTCTTATAATAAAAAGAGCAGTCTGAAGGAAAAATTCAGGTTGTTCTATCTTCTATTTAAAGAAAATTTTGAGCTGGTGGTAGATTTACGGGATACTTTTTTAGGCTTCGTCCTAAAGCTTAAGAACGGGATTTTCCCTTTTATAAAGATACCTCGTTCTGTAAAACATATGAAAGACCGTCACTTTTACCGCGCAGGCTTAAGTTCTATGCCGGATAGCGGCGAAAGGTATTTTTATATAGGGCCAGAAGATCAAAAGCGCATCAGCTCTCTATTAGGCAGGGAGGGTATTACCGAAAAAGATAAAATTATTGCCATATCTGCAGGGGCGCGCAGCCAGGCAAAAATATGGCCTAAAGAAAAATTCGCCCGGCTTGCCTCCGAATTAATAGAAGAATTTAACGCCAGGATTATACTGGTGGGAGATAAAGACGATATTAATATAAGCCATTATATAAACGAATCTTTAAATTGCGCCTGCCTGGATTTAACCGGAAAGACTAATTTAAGGGAGTTGGCCTGCGTGTTAAAGAAATCGAGCTTATTAATCAGCAATGATAGCGCGGTTATGCATATGGCTAGTTATTTTGATATCCCGGTAGTCGCCATATTCGGTATTACCGATGAACAGATGTACGGGCCGTGGTCTAGAAAAAGCATAGCGGTAAGAAAAGAGGTTTACTGCCGGCCGTGTCAGAAGGCCCAATGTTCCTTTAAAACCAGGGATTGTTTCAATCTTATAAAAGTAGAGGATGCATTGCAGGCGGCAAGAGGATTATTGTCTTCCGAGAAAGAGCTTAATGCCGTAAATACGGAAAATCCGCATAAGCGTATTTTAATTACCCGTACCGACAGGATTGGGGATGTAGTATTATCTACCCCTTTTATTAAAGCTCTGCGTAAGCATTATCCGCACGCATTTATTGCGATGGTAGTTTCTCCGCATTCAAAAGATATCGTGGACGGAAACCCTTGGTTAGATGAGGTTATAGTCTATGATAAAAGCTGCAGACATAAAGGATGGGCATCTTCTTTAAAGTTTGCCCATAGTTTAAAAAAGTATAAGTTTGATGCGGCGTTTATTCTGCATCCGACAAACCGGATGCATTTAATTACCTGGCTATCCGGCATACCTAAAAGGGTCGGGTATGATAGAAAATTTGGTTTTTTACTTACCGATAGAATCCCCCATTATAAGCAATTAGGGGAAAAACATGAGCTTGAATATACGTTGGAATTGCTAAGGGGTTTAAATACGGGCTCTTGCGATAAATCACTTTTTATGCCTATAAAAGCTGAATCCGATAAGTGGGCCGAAAGTTTTATTTATGCGCAGGGATTAAAAGATAATGACAGGCTCCTACTGATTAATCCTGCGGCAAGTTGCCCTTCTAAGATTTGGCCTCCTGAAAGGTTTGCGGAAGTAGCCGATCGCTTATCAGCCAAGTATGGCCTTAAGGTTTTAATTGTCTCCGGGCCAAAAGATTTAGCATTAGCCGCGAAGGTAACCGATAATGTGCACATCCCGGTTATTTCTTTGGCAGGCAGGATCTCTTTATCTCAGTTAGCCAGTATTTTAAAGAAATCCGCGCTCTTTATTTCGAATGATTCCGGCCCGGTGCATATCGCATCAGCAGTAGGCACACCGGTAATCGCAATCTTCGGCAGGAAACAGGCCGGCTTAAGCCCGAAGCGTTGGGGTCCTGTGGGCCTGAAAGATAAGTTGTTGCATAAGGATATCGGCTGTTTTGAATGTCTGGCGCATAACTGCAAGAAAGGATTCGCCTGCCTTAAGGCGGTTACTGTTGAGGATGTCCTCTCTTGCGCAGATTCGATATTAAAATAATTCCGTTATCACTTTGAGTTTAAGGATGCATAAGAACCGTTAAAATATATCTTTGATTTAATTGTAAATTATGTTAAAATTACTAGTTCAAAGTCAGGGTATTCTAAGAAATTTAAACAATTCCCATAACATATGAGAAAGCTTAAGGATATAGTAAAAAGATTTGGTCAGGCGCGCATTCTGGTTATCGGAGATTTAATCCTTGATG
>CAZAPC010000036.1:0-9764 GCA_964486875.1 uncultured Planctomycetales bacterium | reverse complement strand
GAACAAGCCTTTCCTAAAATATTTAATTATTCTTTGCGTTTTCTTGTGCGGATGCGCTACTTATAATATTCAGCAGGAGAAGAATGGTTTTGCTGTCGCAAGGTACAAAAAGGTAATTCCGGAATATACCGAAGGCCCTGACGGGTCATTCCCCGACAAAGCGCTTGCCGAAGAGCGGTTCAAAAGGAGAAAGAAGACAGTAGAGTATTATTACAAGAAAATGGGGTTTATGGATAACCGTTTTAAGCAGGTTTTTATAGAGCCTCCGGTAGCCTTTATCCAGTTTATCGCGGGCATATTTAGAATGCCTTTCATAATGGCTTCTGATTACAAGTATAATCATAATCCGCAATATAAAGAGAAGATTGATAAGCTTGAAGACCAGCAGTATGAGTCCGAGAAGGCCAGGATCAAAGGATTAAAAGCAGAGCTAAGTTCTTATATAAAAGGAGATTTGGCAAAAGAGCCCTCTTTGGAAAAGGGCCAGGAGATTAAGCCTGCGAGAAAAGAACGGGTTGAGCCGGCTATGGAAGCGCCT
Source organism: uncultured Planctomycetales bacterium (assembly GCA_964486875.1). Classification (GTDB taxonomy): domain Bacteria; phylum Omnitrophota; class Gorgyraeia; order Gygaellales; family Profunditerraquicolaceae; genus Sherwoodlollariibacterium. Next base: position 9,226 of record CAZAPC010000036.1, on the reverse strand, counting down.
CTAGCGCCTAAAGTAGAAAAACCGGTTGAGGCTCCTGTTTTAGCTTCAGAGCCTCTGCCTAAGGATGCCATTAAGCCCGAGCTCGCGGTTGCGCCTAAAGCCGCAGAGCTTACGCATAAAGAAGATATTAAGATAGAGCCGGTTATTGAAGAAGTAAAGCCTCAAGAAACAAGTCTTCCTGCGGTGGCCCTGTCAACTCCCCGCGTAATAATCATAGCCAAGCCGCAAAATGGCCCTTCTCCATTAAAGGTAAATTTCTATGGGAGTAAGTCTAGGTCGGCAAACGGGAAAATAATCTCTTATGAATGGAATTTTGGCGATGGGGATAGGTCCAATAAGCCCAATCCTTCCAATACCTATTGGAGCACTACCTATGGGCCCAGAGAGTACACCGTAACCCTTACCATAACCGACAATAAAGGAATGGCATCTTCTGCCAGCACCGTAATTAAGGTGGTAAACAAGTAGTCTACGTGAGGATTTATAAGAACTTTCTGTCTAAGCTTCTGTATTGGACTGCTTCCGAAATATGCTTTGCCTGAATGTGTTCATCCCCCTCTAAATCAGAAATAGTACGGGCTATCTTTAAGATCTTATCATAGGCCCTTACGGATAATCCTAATTCATTCAAGGCAAGGCGCATTAAATCTTTTGCCTCTTGGCCTAAAGGGCAATACTTTTTAATAAGCCTGTTATTCATCTGCGCATTGCAGGTAATCTTTTCTCCCGCAAGCTTAAGTCTCTCCCTCTGTAAAATCCGGGATTTTTCTACCCTTGTTTTTATCTGCGAAGACGCCTCGCTTTCTTTATTCTCAGAGAGTTCTTTATATTTAACCCGCGGCAATTCAATATGTATATCTATACGGTCTAAAAGCGGGCCGGATATTTTTCCGATATAGTTCTCAACTTTTGTTGTGCTGCAACGGCATCTTTTTCCGGGGTCACCAAAAAATCCGCACGGACACGGGTTAAAAGCCACCACAAGGAGAAAAGATGCGGGGAAGGAAATATTTTTTCTTACCCGGCAAACATTTATTTTTCCGTCTTCCAGTGGCTGGCGTAATGATTCTAAGCTTGCGCGTTGGAATTCAGGGAGCTCGTCTAAGAATAATACTCCTTGATGAGCCATGCTTATTTCACCTGGGACAGGGATAGCCCCGCCTCCGATTAAGGCTATGTTTGATATGCTGTGATGCGGAGAGCGGAATGGCCGGTTAACTATCAAGGTCTCATTGTCTGATAGGTGTCCGGTTAAAGAGTAAAGCTTAGTTACTTCCAAGGCTTCTTCCAGGGTAAGGTCAGGCATAATAGTGGGGATTCTTTTAGCAAGCATAGTTTTTCCACTGCCCGGAGGCCCAATCATAGCAATATTATGGCCTCCGGCAACGGCTATTTCAATCGCGCGTTTAGCCAGGTATTGTCCTTTAACTTCCGAGAAGTCGACATTATAATTGCTTGTTCCTTTAAATAAGTTGGCTATTTCTGTTTTAAAAGGTTTAGCTTCAGGATTATTCAAGAGTTCTACTGTTTCTCTTAAGGTTTTAACCGGGAAGAAGTTTATGTCGGAGACTATCCCCGCCTCTTTGATATTTCCTGCAGGGAGTATAATATTCTTTTTATCCTGTTTGCTTATTTCCATAGCTATGGCCAAGGCTCCTTTTATATCTTTTACCGTGCCGTCCAAGGATAATTCTCCTAAAATGAAATAATCGTCTTGCCTCGGAAGGTTAATTTGCCCTGTGGCAGAGAGTATGCTTAATGAGATGCCGAGATCAAAGCATGAGCCTTCTTTTCGGATCCCTGGAGGAGCCAAACTTACGGTTATTCTGTCCGCAGGCCAGCTGTATCCGGAGTTTTTTATCGCTGCCTTGACTCTTTCCTTACTCTCTTTTACTACTGAATCCGGCAGCCCTACTATATTGAGTGCCGGCAACCCCCAGGAGACAGATACCTCTATTTCTACCCGGTATCCCTCAATCCCTTGCAGCCCGAAACTTAATATTTTAGCAATCATTTTTACCCCCTTCCTGTATAATAGACGCGGTAATCTATCAAATCTAACCGGTATTTATTGGGATTTATAGCCTAAGGCTTAAGAAAAGGCTTGCAATTTAACCTTTGGATTATATAATACTACCTTAGCCGTATATATCAGGGACAAAACCCATTGGGGTAACTAGGGAAATAGGGATAAAGAAAGAGCCGAGATGAAAGAAATTCTGGCGCAGATATACCGAAATAAGATATTTATGACCACGATTTCTGCGTGGTTAATTGCCCAGGGCATTAAGGTGTTTATAGGGGTAATCTACCAAAGGAAGTTTGATTTTAGATGGTTTATCGGTACGGGTGGTATGCCGTCCTCTCATGCAGCCGGCGCTTCTTGTCTAGCTGCGGCCATGGGTCTTGAATACGGCTTTAGCAGCCCTTATTTTGCACTGGCAGCAGCATTTGCGATTGTAGTGATGTTTGATGCGCAAGGGGTGCGTAGGGCAACCGGCAAGCAGGCCAGGATATTAAATAAAATAACCGAAGATATCTATTGGAAGGGAAAAGTACCGGAGGGGCGCCTGAAGGAGCTTGTTGGCCATACTCCGGTTGAGGTTATTGCCGGATTTGCTATCGGAGTGATGATAGCCTTTATAGCTAAATAACGGAGGAATAAAAGTGTTAGTAAAAAGGATTATTTTACCACTTGCAGTAATACTTTTAGTTTTTGCCGTCACCGTATTTATAATATGCAAAAAGAACAGCTGTAATATATCTAAGCCTACAGTTGACCATCCCTCTGTCTCCGTACTTCTTAATAAGGCGAAGGATTTTCAGGCCCGCGGGGACTTTGCGGGGGCTAAGCAGATTTACCAGCAGTTGGTCGGTGAGTTTCCTAATTCCGCAGAGGTGACGAATTGGCTTAAGAAGTCAGAGGAGCTAAATATTCAAATATTATTCTCATCTAAGGTAGATCCCAGAAGCGCTGCTTATGAGATAAGACCGGGAGATACCTTAGGTAAAATTGCGCGTGAGTTTAATACTACTATAGAATTAATAAAGAAAAGCAATCATTTAAAAGACGATAAGATTATACCCGGCAGGAAAATAAAGATTTGGATTAAGCCTTTTAGCATACTTGTTTATAAATCTCAGAATATCCTGATCCTTAAAAGCGACGGGGAGATTATAAAAACCTATATTGTCTCCACGGGTAAGAATAATTCTACGCCAGTAGGCACCTTCAAGATCACCTCCAAATTAGCAAACCCTACCTGGTTTAAAGCAGGCGCAGTTGTGCCTGCCGGAAGCCCGGAAAATATCCTGGGTACGCGTTGGTTGGGTATTGACCTTCCAAGTTACGGCATTCACGGGACAACTGAGCCGCAAACCCTAGGCCAGCAAGTTACTCAAGGGTGCGTGCGCATGAGTAATCCTGAAGTTGAAGAGCTTTATACTATTGTGCCTGTTGGCACAGAAGTAGTAATCGTCGAATAGTCTTAAAATATGGCCGGACTTGATTTTGAGAAGCCCATTGTTGAGCTTGAGAAGAAGATTCAGGAACTCAAGCATTTTGTTTCGGATAAGAAGATCGATTTATCCTCGGAAGTAAAAAAACTTGAGGATAAATTGGAACATCTTAAAAAAGACACTTATACTAATCTTTCCTCTTGGCAAAAGGTTCAGCTTGCCCGTTATCCCCAAAGGCCCTATACCTTAGATTATATTAATATGCTGATGACAGATTTTATGGAGATCCATGGTGACAGGCTTTTCTCTGACGATAAAGCTATTGTCGCAGGCTTTGCAAGATTCAATAAGCAGAAAATTGTAGTCATAGGTCATCAGAAGGGCAGGGATACAAAAGAAAATCTTAAGCGAAATTTCGGATGCGCCCATCCCGAGGGATACCGTAAAGCAATAAGGGTGATGCAGATTGCAGAGGAGTTCGCTCTTCCGGTTGTAATATTTATTGATACCCCGGGAGCATACCCGGGTATAGGCGCAGAGGAGAGAGGACAATCTCAGGCGATTGCTACTAATTTAAGGGAGATGGCCTCTATTGCTACGCCGATTATTTCTATTGTTATCGGCGAGGGTGGTTCAGGCGGCGCCCTGGGAGTGGGGGTCGCAGACCGGGTTTATGTATTGGAAAACTCATATTACTCGGTCATATCTCCTGAGGGTTGCGCCGCTATATTGTGGAAGGATGGTTCAAAGGCTCCGGAAGCAGCAGCGGTTTTGAAGTTGACCGGAGAGGACCTTGTTAATCTTAAGGTTATTGATGGTATTATACCTGAGCCTTTAGGCGGGGCGCATCGCAATCCTGAGAGGATAGCTGATAACCTGAAAGAAGTGCTTGTAAAAGAGCTCAAGGAATTATCCGGTATAAAAAAAGAAGATCTTCTTAAATTAAGGTATAAAAAGTTTCGCAATATGGGAATTGTGGAATGATCGAACAAGAGCTTTTACTGTTGGGGCTCTTAAGGCAGGGGCCAAAGCATGGATATGATATAAAGATTAAAGTCAAACAGATCCTGTCTCTTTTTGCTGGTGTGCAACTTAAATCCATATATTATCCCTTAAGAATCCTGGAACAAAAAGGCTTGATAGCCAAGAAGATACGAAAAGTCGGTAACCGGCCAAAACGTATTGTCTATGCGTTAACCTTAAAAGGCAAGCAACGATTCGAGGAGTTATTAAACAAGAGCCTTTTGATACTTAAGCGGCCACAGTTTAATTTAGATTTAAGCCTATACTTCTTAAATTACTTAAAGCCTGTATCCGCAAGGCGCAGGCTTTTAGCGCGCCTGCATATACTAAATAAGATTTCTTTGGGAATTAAGCAAATGTCCCAGCCTAAGAGGAGTAACCAAAACTCCTTATCTCGGATTTTAGAGCATAATCTTAAAATGCTTGAAGCTGAGTCTAAATTTCTCGCCGCTTTGATTAAAAACCTCTAGCGCCCTCATAGTTTTTACACTAACCTTTTTATTCCTTGACAAAACCGGCTTGATATGGCATATTATTAATGTAGTTAACAATTAATAGTATTAACTATAAAGGAGCTTTATTATGGGCCCTGAATCGATATTTGATTTTGCCGATAAATTAAATGAGATTATGCCTAAACTTATGAGGGAATTTTCGCGCACACAGCCGGAGGAGATATATAAAGGCAAGGTAACATTACCCCAAATATTGATCCTGGAATTTTTAAGCGCGCACGGCCAGGTCAAGATGAAGGATATCGCGTTATTTATGAAAGTAAGCACAGCGGCTACCACAGGGATTGTTGATAGGCTGGTTAAGTCTGGATATTCTGTCAGGGTCTTTGATCAAAAAGACCGAAGGATTATTAAAATAATGATTACTCCTAAAGGTGTAGCGCTGCTTAAAAAGATAAGCCAGGAGAGGCGTAATTTGACGATAAGTATTTTTGAGAAGATTTCTAAAGAAGATAGGCAGAACTATTTACGAATCCTTATGCGCGTAAAGGATATACTATGTTCAGGAGATATTTAAGAGCAGCAGCATATTTTTTATTCGCAGTTATTTTTCCTTCTGCAATGGCTTGGGCGCAGGATTTACCTATTTCATTGGAAGAGGCTATCTTGGTGGGCTTAAGGGATAATAGAGTAATTTTGCTAAAGGAGGAAGAAATAAAAAAAGCCAAGGCGAGAGTTGCCGAAAGCCATGCGGATCTTTTTCCTACCCTGACCTTAGCCGGGACTTGGTCATACACGAGGGGTTATTATTCAAAGGATTTAGCCCAGACTAACAGTCAGATTAGCCTTAAACAGTATTTTTATACCGGGGGGAGGATATTTAATACCATAAAATATAACGGCTATAGTTTTGAAGTTGCCAAGGCCTTACTCGATAAAGAGAAGATAGAAACAGCCTTAAAGATAAAAGAGGCTTTCTATACTCTTATCCTTGCGCAGGACTTCGCAAGCCTTAATAAGCTGTTGCTGGATAATGGCAGAGAGCACCTTAGTTATATACTTGAGAAGCAAAAGTTCGGCGAGGCATCTGATTCAGTGGTGTTAAATTCCAGGGCTTCTTTAAGCGATTTAGAAAAAGTTTATGAAATATCTTTAAGCCAGGTTGTTTCTGCAAAAGAATCTTTAATCAACTTATTGTACCTTGATAAGGATGTTAATATAGTGGCAACCGGAGGCATTCTTTATGAAGAATCGGAGATTGCCTTAGACCAGAGCTTATTAAAAGCCATTGAAGAGAGGCCCGAGATAAAGCAATACGCAGCCCAGGTTAATGCGGACAGAAGTGCTATAGAAATAGCCAAATCAGGAGGCCGTCCCACTGTTTACGCCTCATGGGATTATTACAGTAGGTCGCATGCGGTCACTACTACCGTTAATACCCAGGATTGGAATGATTATAATGTTTTGGGGGCTACTTTTTCCTGGCCGGTGTTTGATGGTTGGAAGGCAAAGGCAAAAGTAGAACAGGCAGTTTTTGATTTGAAAAAGACTCAACTCTTAAGAGAAAAGGCGATAAAAGACATTATTTTAGAACTTAAAGACGCTTATCTGGCGTTAAAAGATGCAATTGCAAAGATTAAATCATCTCAATCAGAGCTTAAAATGTACGCAGATAACTTAAGGGTGGTAAATGAAAAATACAAAAAAGGTGAATTAAGCCTGCTTGATAAAAACGATGCCGGAATTAAGTATGCCGTCGCCGGGTTTAATCAAAACCAGGCAGCTTACGATTATATTTTAGCTAAAGCAAGATTTGATAAGGCAACAGGAGGTATTTAATGACGCGCAGAGTTATTCCAATATTAGTTTTTTCTTTGTTTATCGTTTGTGGATGCCAGTTCAAGGAGAGCAACAATAAGCCTCAGGAGGCTATCCCGGTTAAGGTAATGAAGGTGGGATTAAGAGACCTGAACTATGTATTAGAATATGCCGGCGACATAAAAGCTGAGGATGAGGCGTATATCTATCCTAAGGTAAGCGGCAAAATAATAGAGAAGCTTAAGGAAGACGGTAGCCCGGTAAATAAAGGCGATGCCATATGTTATATTGACCGGGATGAGGTTGGGCTTAAGTTTGAAAAAGCCCCGGTTGAAAGTACATTAACCGGTGTGGTAGGAAGGCTCTTTGTAGATATTGGCGAGAATGTAACCCCGCAAACTCCTATTGCCTTTGTGGTAAATGATAGCAAAGTAAAAATCACCCTGGATATCCCGGAAAAATACATTTCTAAGCTTTTCTTGGGGCAAGAGGCAAAGGCTAAAGTAGACTCTTGGCCCAGCGAAGAATTTTCGGGAACGGTTACTAAGATTAGCCCTATAATAGATCTTTCAACGCGTTCTTCCCTTATTGAGATTACCGTAGACAACCCTGAAGGGAGATTAAGGTCCGGGATGTTTGCCAAAATGAGCATGATTCTGGAAAAAAGATTATCCGCACTGTCGATAATTAAAGAAGCGATAACAGGAAGGGATTCTAGCTCCTATGTGTTCGTTGTCGAGAACAAAAAAGCTACGCTTAAGCAGGTATCTTTAGGCATAAGAGACGGGATTTATTACGAGGTTACGGGAGGCCTCAAAGAAGGAGACTTGGTGGTTATTATGGGTCAACAGAAGCTTTTTGAAGGAGCCCTGGTCGAAGCCGAGGTAGATAAAAGATGAATTTACCGCAATTTGGCGTAAAGAAGCCGGTTACTAACTTAATGATTTTTACTGCCATAATTATTTTGGCACTTTATTCATTAAGCCGTTTAGGCGTTGATATGATGCCTGAGATTGAGCCGCCTTCAATAAGCGTAATATCAAGTTATCCCGGGGCAAGCCCTGCAGACGTAGAAATAAAAGTAACAGAAGAGCTGGAGAACCAACTGGGGACAACCCCTGGGCTAGAAAAAATAACTTCCTCTTCGTCAGAAGGATCCTCTGTTATAAGGCTTAAGTTTATCTGGGGGACTAATCTGGATGAGGCCTCTAATGATGTGCGGGACAGGATAGAAAGGGCTAAGAGGCTTTTGCCGGACATTCCTGATGAGATGGATAATCCTATGGTCTTTAAGTTTAATACTGCGAATATGCCTATTATTTATATAGGCATAACCGCTGATCAGACTTATCCGGACCTTTATGATATTGTAGATAAGAGAATAGGAGATGCCTTAAAACAGCTTCCGGGAGTAGGAACGGTACAAATCCAAGGAGGCGGCCTAGAGAGACAGATTAATATATGGGTAGACAGGCAGCGTTTGGAGGGATATGGGTTCTCGGTGCTTGATATAAAGAATAAATTAAAATATGAGAATGTGACTCAGCCGGTCGGTAGCCTAAAGACCGGGCTAACGGATTATCTTATCAGGCTTCCCGGAGAATTTGCTAAGCCTGATGAGATTAACCTGGTTATTTTAGGCAAGCGTAATAAAAAGCTTATTTATTTAAAGGACGTTGCTAGAGTAGAGGATAGCTTTAAGGAGGAGACCGGATACGTGCGTATAAGCAAAAAACGCGGTATCATGCTTATGGTCCAGAAACAGAACGGAACTAATACGGTAGAAGTAGCTAGCCGCGTTAAAGAAAAACTCAAAGAGTTAGAAAGGACTCTTCCTGCCGATGTAAAATTAAATATTATATTTGATACCTCGCAGGATATTATCGATTCTCTTAATTCCCTTAAGTCCTCGGTTTGGGTGGGGGTTATCCTGGTGATCTTTGTGGTGTGGTTTTTCTTAAGGGCTTTTACCCCAAGCTTAATTATTGCTTTGACATTGCCATTTTCTCTTTTGACCGCATTCATATATCTGTTTTTAAGCGGAGGCACGATTAATGTTATCAGTTTATCATCTCTGGCTATTGCCGCGGGGATGATAGTAGATAATGCCATTGTAGTAGTCGATAATGTGCACCGGAAGCTGGAGCGGGGAAACCGCCCATCGGAAGCTGCTATATTCGGCGCTTCAGAGCTGTTCCTAGCAATAGCAGCATCCACTTTAACTACTCTTGTAGTTTTTCTGCCCATGCTTTTTATTCCGGGGGTTATAGGTATTATGTTTGGTGTTTTAGCCATGGTTGTTTCAGTTACTCTGGCCGCCTCTTTGTTTACTGCTTTAACTTTTACCCCGATGCTTTGTTCTAAATGGCTGCGTATTAAAGATAGAAAAAGAGGGTATTTATCTAAATTATACCAGATATCAGAAAAATGGTTTACAAACTGGGAAAATTTATACAGCAAGACCTTAGGCC
>CAZAPC010000035.1:0-9773 GCA_964486875.1 uncultured Planctomycetales bacterium | reverse complement strand
GGCAAATGTCTCGCACGATTCTATAATAATATATATAGGTGACGGGCGTTCTGATATATGTCCCTCCAAATATGCTGATATTGTATTTGCCAAGGATAGCCTTTTAAGCTATTTTCAGGAGAAAAAACTCACCTGTTTTTCTTACAAATCATTGAAAGATGTCTATACTTCATTTAAAAGGAGCCTTGTATGACAGAAAAACTAACGGATAAAAAGACCAGGAATAATGGCACAATTTCTTCAGGTAGCCTTCTGGACATGGAGGCTAAGTATTGTTCCTGGGGGGACACCGTTCACTATGCAGAGAAATTAAACATATTTAAGTCTGCCAAAGGAAGCCTGCTTTACGATATCGATGGTGTTGAATACCTGGATTTACAGATGTGGTATTCTGCGGCAAATTTTGGTTACGGTAATAAGCGTTTAAATTCCGCGCTTAAAAAGCAAATAGATGTTCTTCCCCAGCTTGCCTGCCAGTATTTGCACGAAGAAAAGATAAGGCTGGCTGCTAAGATTGCCCAGAGGAATGAACTTGCTTTTGAAGAAAAGGGCAGGGTGCATTTTAATGTCGGTGGTTCTTCTGCGCTTGAAGATTCCCTTAAGTTGGTAAGAAACTACTCCGGGAGAAGCTTATGTTTTGCTTTTATGGGAGGTTACCATGGCAGGACATTGGCTGCCTCTGCGATCACTTCGAGTTTTCGTTACCGGGAGCGTTTCGGGCATTTTGGCGATAGGGCGCTTTTTGTGCCGTATCCGTATTGTTTCAGGTGCCCGTATGACAAGAAAAAAGAATTCTGTGATCTTTATTGCTTGAAGCAATTTGAGCGCCTTTTTGAGACCGAGTATTACTCAGTAGTTAATAACAAAACAAAAAAATGCGAATTCTCTGCTTTTTATGTTGAAGCAGTGCAGGGGACCGGCGGGTATGTCATTCCGCCACAGGACTATTTTGTAGGCTTAAAAGAGGTATTAGACCGATACGGGATAATTTTTGTGGATGATGAAATACAGATGGGGTTCTTCAGGACCGGTAAGTTCTGGGCAATAGAGCATTTCAATGTTACTCCGGATATCATTGTATTCGGCAAGGCTTTGACTAACGGATTAAATCCTATATCCGGCGTGTGGGCGAAAGAAAAGCTTATCTCCCCTGAGGTATTCCCTCCGGGTTCGACGCATTCTACCTTTTCTGCTAATCCCCTCGGGACCGCGGCTGGGCTCGAGGTGATGAAACTTATTGAAGATTCCAATTTCAAAGAAGACGTTCCGAAGAAAGGGCAATATTTAGTCAACCGTTTTAAGAAGCTTCAGAAAAAATACCCTCAAATCGGAGATGTAGACGGCCTTGGTCTTGCTATACGTGTTGAAATGTGCGGCAAAGACGGGTATTCCCCTGACAAGGAATTGACAGACAGGATAACTAATTTAGGCTTAAGCGGTAAACTTACGTCAGGCGGCAAAAGGCGCGGGTTGATACTGGATGTTGGCGGATACTATAAAAACGTATTTACCATGGCCCCATCTTTTTATATCACTCAAAAAGAGATGGATTTAGGCTGCGATCTTTTTGAGGAAGCGCTCCTTAAGGCCTTAAAGAAGAGTTAGGGTGAATATTCGTATACTGGATTTTGACGCAAGCCTTACTTGTCAAAAGAATCTCCTGACAGAATACCATCCTGAAATAATAGATTTTAAGGATTTATCTTGTTCCGCAAGGTTATGGATGGATAAAAGGACTTCAGAGGCTATCCGGTACCGTATCGGAGAATTAACCGGGGGAATTAGCCTCTTCGGCTCCGGAGACTTCCACCATATAAGTTCTCTGTTTACAGATAAAATTAATGACCCGGCAACGCTTATTGTTTTTGATCTTCACCCTGACTGGGATATACTCCCTCCTTATTTAGGATGCGGTTCGTGGGTCAGCCGAGCCTTAAGAAACAAAAATATCGTAAAATGTCTTTTAATAGGGCCATCTTCCTGCGATATTTATTTCCCTTGCATACAAAGCGGTAACCTCAAATCACTAGAAGATAACAGAGTAGAGATTTATCCGTATAAAAGTACTGCTTCTTTGGTTTTATTAAGAAAAGTCCCTTATAATAAATCAATAAGGTTAAAGAGAGGATTGTTAAGCGCTAAGATTTTCTGGCATGACCTTGAAAAAGAAAATTTAAGAAACTTCTTTTCCTCCGCAATTTCAGAATTACCTACGAAGAAGGTATATGTATCCATAGATAAAGACTGTCTTAAGAACGAATATGCATTGACTAACTGGGAAGAGGGAATGTTTTCTCTGGATCAACTTTTAATGATGCTTAAGCTGATAAAAGATAATTTAGATATTATTGGACTCGATATAACAGGAGAATATTCTAAGTGCGCGTATGTTCAAAGATGGAAAGGGGTGGTTTCAAGGTTGGACCATCCAAAGAATGTTAAAGCGGAAACCCTAGAAGAAAGCACGGTATCTTCGGTAAACGAAACCACTAACCTTAAGTTGCTCTCGGTTTTAAAGTCATAGCCTTTATTTGTGTTTCTGGAAGAATGAAATAGTCTCTTCTGCCGCTCTTTCCCTCTCTTGATCCGCGATAATAATATGGTAGGAATTTTTAAATAATACGACCCGTTTATCTTTAGACCCGATCCGATCGTATATAAAATAAGAATTTTTCGGGCTGGTTATATCATCTTCTTCCGCCTGCAATATCTGTATCGGTGTTTTAACTTCCGGCAGTATCTTTGAGATATATTTTGCTAACAGGCGGTTCTGGTGCATGCTTGATACTGGTATAACCGGGTAGCCATAAAGGTGCACCTTGCTGTAATCAAAAAGATCAGCCTTTTTATAGAAACCTTCTATCCTCTTACGCAACCTTTCATTTTTTATCCCGTAAGGGTATTCTTCTTTAAGGTATAAATAATATTTTAAAGGTGTGCTGCAGACTAAGGGCAACAGGATTTTTGATTTTGGGGTATTCCATCCGTCAAAAAACAGGGTGGGGGAGAAGCAGTTGATTGCTCGCACTTTTCTTGGGAATTCGTACGCTAATAGTATGCTAAGAAGCGCGCCAAATGATAGCCCGGCTAAGAATATATTATCATAGCTAGCTTCGTATTTAAGAAAGTCTTTTCTCAGGCCCGCGTAAAGCTCCTGCCAGCGCATCCTTTTTAATACAGATAATGACTGGTTGTGTCCCTTCATCATCGGGATAGCCACAGAGAAGCCCTGTTTATTAAGGCGCATACCTATGGAACTCATTTCTTTTGCTGTTCCGGTTAGTCCGTGGACTAGAAAACAAAGGTTTTTGTCCCCAGGTAAGAAAATTCTGCTATCAGGTATATTGGTGATTTTGCGCTTATCTTCTCTAAGAGAAAAAATTATCATATTTTTTCTAGATTTTCCTTTAAGGTGCCAGCTATTTTTTTTAAGTCAGAGTCTTTCAGGAAACTACTTGTGCTTAAGGTGATGCTTTGTTCTGCAATCCTTCGAGCTTGCCTGCAGTCTGCTTCAGGGATAATACTTTTTAAGTAATTATAATCTGTTATTGGCAGCAGGTATATTTGAGATATCCCCAACCCTGAATGCCTAAAAATATTTAAAATATAATTTCTTTTTTCTGGCGTATCAAAAAGAATAGTAAGATAAGGATAGCTTGCTTTTGATTGTCCAGATTCAGATATAAATTTTATCCCCGGGAGGTTTCTCAGTTGCTTCAAATAAAAGTTCGCCTTTTCTCTTTGGCCAACTATTGCTTTGTTCAAGTATGGAAAATTTAGGTGTCCTATGTATTCTCTAAAGGCAGAAACTTTATGCATGGGGAAATCAAATTCGAAATATTCCCCCATTGCCCTTATTGGGTTATTGCGTATTTGCCAGAATATTTGCGGTAGTCTAAAAGCAAACCAAAAAAGATAAGGTTGGTAGAAAATACTGTAAGCGAACAGTTCAGCTACTTTTAGCGATTCGGAGAAAAGGTCAGGATGAATGAGCCTACCTGCAGTTTCTGCTAATATTTGCGAGTGTTGCGCCCGGTTAGCTACCGCTAATCCGCCTTCATAAATAGTTAGGCCTTTGCCGCGGCAAAGGCTGAAAAAAGAGAAATCTCCAATTGAACCTGTTTTGCTATTTTGATATTCCGCTCCTAAGCTTTGTGCGCAATCTTCAATAACGAAGAAATTATTTTCTTTCGCTATCTTTTTAATGGTCTCTAATTCTGCGGGGATACCTGCTAAATGTACGGCGAGAATCGCCAGTATGTCTTGGTCTTCGGCGCAGATTTCTCCCAGTTTATTTATATCAAAATCAAAATTACCCTTGTTTATATCACAGACTTTTATTTTTAAACCAGCCCTTTTTACCGCTAAGGGTACGAGAGGGCAAACAAAAGCAGGGATTATTACTGTTTTCTTTATGGAAAGTTTCTTTATGCTTTCTAGGATTAGGTAGAATGCGGTAGTCCCTGAATAAGTAAGTAAAACCGAAGAGGCGTTTAAATATTCTTTAAAGTCCTCTTCCAATCTTCCTTTAGGGATTTTTTTGAAAAGAGGAGGGATTAAGCTTGTTATTTTAATCGGCCAACCTGCAGTTGGCGGGATTTCTCTTAAAAGGCTCAAATTTTGTTTCCTTTTCTAGAACGTTTTTTCTTTTTACTTGTTTGTCTATTTTATGCTAAAATAGACAAAAATTCAAGATAACTCTTAGCTTAATAACTTTAAGATGTACCATAAATTGTCGGCCTATGGCTAGTATTACTTACAGGGTATACGATAATATTGATAGCATTGACAAGAGGGATTGGGATGCTATTTTTGGCAAAATCCCGGAAAGTTACCAATTTTTTAGGTCCCTTAACAATTCTGGCTTAAACGGGGTATCTTTTTATTATCTAGTATTCTATTCGGATAATACAATAGTGTTTATTGCTCCGCTTTTTAGTAAAGATTTCAATCTGGATGTCGCGGTAGAAGGTTGGCCAGTAAGAGCAATAAATTTTATTCGTAGACTTTATCCGCGCTTTCTAATCTTTAGGACTTTATTTTGCGGTTCCCTCTGCGGTGAATACGGAATTCTAGGGTTTAGGGATGATTTTAAGAAAGATCCCCGCATGATTTCTTTATTGAGTTTTAGGCTTAATGATTTAGCCCGTAAACTTAACTGCCCTTTAATAATTTTTAAAGATTTTACGCAGCAATATGCATTGATTTTAGACGCTTTGATACCAGAGGGATTCTCTAAGTTAGAAAGTTTTCCTACCGTGTCAGTGGAGCTTAACTTCAATTCCTTCGAAGAATATCTAGCTAGCTTAGGTAAGTCTACTAGAAAGAATTTAACCAAAAAATTAAAGCAGGCTTACGCAAGAACTAGGCTTGAAGTTGAAACAGTAGATGATGTCAAAGAATGCATTGATCAGGTGGTCAAGCTTTATGAGAATACTTATCAGGATAGTACACTCAGGTTTGAACATTTAACGGAACAGTTTTTCTTACAGTTGTCGCTAGATTTGCGTGAACATACGCGTTTTTTCCTCTATTATTGCGACGGTAGGCTAGCGGCTTTTAATCTTTGTTTTATTTATAATAATTTAATGATTGATAAATTTATTGGCTTCGACTATGATATATCCAACAAGTATAATTTGTATTTTGTCAGTTGGGCCCATAATATTAAATGGTGTATAAATAATAAGATATACTCTTATTTTCCGGGGCAGAGCAATTACGAGCCTAAGATTAGGCTGGGAGGAAAACTTATTACTCTCTTTGCATACCTTAAGCACCGGAATCCTTGCTTTAATCATTTACTTAAATTGCTAAAAATATTATTGAAGCCGGATAATTTCGACAAGAATATTAAAAGAAAAACTTATGATTAAGAATAAGGTTACTTTCAGTATACTTTTGTTGCTTATAGCCAGCGATATGCTTGAGACAACCCTGCACCTTTTTTTCAAGAAAAGCGCTTTATCCCAATCCGGGACTTCTGTGATAGACTTGGCAAGTGCAATTATTTTCTTTAAAGGAGCATTTCTTTCGCCCTATCTCTGGGCTGGTTTAGCAACCGTGGTTATGGTTTTTATCATTTGGTCTTCTGTTCTTTCAAAGATAGACTTAAGCGTTGCCGTGCCCGTTGCCAGTTTTAGCTACATTTTTGTTCCGATAGCATCCGCCATCTTTTTAAACGAGAAAATTACTCTTTTAAGATGGCTGGGTATTCTGTTTATTATCGCGGGGGTTATTTTAGTATCATTGAGTAGCAAAGAAAGGGAGTTAGCGAACAAATGAAAGAGGGGGTTTTGTTTGTTCTTTTTCTGGTTACCCTAACTAGTTTGTGCGATACTATAAATCAGTTATTTTTGAAGTCCGCAATAGATTCTTTAAACTTTTCTTTATCATTTAATTTTGTAAAGATTCTTAAGTTTATTTTTCAGCTGCTGCTTAAGCCCCGGCTTTGGCTGGGGTTTGCTTTTAGCGTAATATCCCTGTGCATTTGGTTGCTTGTGCTTTCAAAGGCAGACCTTAATTTTGCTTTCTCTGCTGATAGTATGCATTATATCTTCATTGCTTTAGCTTCCAGGTTTGTTTTAAAGGAAAAGGTTAATTCTTTGCGTTGGGTGGGCATAATCTTTATTATCATAGGCATAACAATAATAAGCTTTAGTTGATTCGGCCCCGGGAAGGTTTTTATAAAATTCTTTATGAAGCCAAATTATTTTATGTCTTTAGTTGTAATTATCATAAATCTCAAAGTAGCAAAATGTGGTAGCGAGGTGAAATTTGCCTAATAATATTATAGCACTAGCCGTTTTTATTCTTGCGTATATCTCTTTTGTCTTTTTCCCAAACAAAAGAGCAATCTTTGCGCTTTTAGGGGGAGCCTTATTGATTATTTTAAGGGTCGTTTCTCCTCGTGAAGCGTTTCTTTCGGTTAATTGGAATGTTATGGGGATATTCGTTGGAATGCTTGTAGTTGCAGATGTTTTTATGTTAAGTCGTGTTCCGGCCTACCTGGCCGAAATTATAGTAAACCGCGCTAAAAACACTTCTTGGGCGATACTGTTTATTTGCGTGCTGACAAGTCTCATATCTGCTTTTGTTGAGAATGTTGCTACAGTATTAATAATTGCTCCCGTAGCTATTTCTTTAGCTAAAAAGCTAAAGCTTAATCCTTTGAATATGATGATTGCTATCGCAATTTCTAGTAATCTTCAAGGGGCAGCTACTTTGATTGGCGATCCTCCGAGCATGCTTTTAGGAGGTTTTGCAAAGATGAATTTTTCAGATTTTTTCTTTTATAAAGGCAGGCCGAGCATATTTTTTGCAGTTCAGCTTGGTGCGCTAATTTCTTTTGTTGTTCTTTACTTTATTTTTAGAAAGAATAAAGAAACGATTAAGCTTGTGCAAGTTGAGAAGGTAAGATCATGGGTTCCTTCGGTTTTCTTAGTAGTGTTAATATTGGCTTTGGCAGTTTCTTCTTTTCTTGATTCTGGTGTTGCTTATACGGCAGGGACGCTATGTGTTATTTTTGGAGTAATCTCGCTTATTTGGCAGAGGATAATGTACAATGATCCCATTTGCAAAGGGATAAAAGGTTTGGATTGGGAAACAACCTTTTTCTTAATTGGTATATTCATTATTGTGGGAGCGATTGCCATTACCGGATGGATTGGGCTTTTCGCGGATTTTCTTTCTGGGTTAATCGGGAATAGTATATTTTTAGGTTATACTACTATTGTTGTTATGTCTGTGTTTATCTCTGCCTTTGTGGATAACGTACCTTTTTTAGCAGCTATGCTTCCTGTAACAATCTCGATGTCTGCGAAATTAAATATAGATCCTACTCTTTTTCTTTTCGGACTGCTTATCGGAGCAAGCTTAGGAGGCAATATCACTCCTATTGGTGCTTCTGCTAATATTGTCGCTTGTGGCTTACTTAAGAAAGAGGGATATAAGGTAGGATTTAAGGATTTTATGAAGTTAGGGGTGCCTTTTACTTTGGCTGCAGTAGCCACAGCCTATCTATTTGTTTGGTTTATTTGGAGTAGATAATGCAGGAATGCTGCTCTGGTAATCCCAAGAAGAGCTTTATTAGTAACAAACTCTTTATCACCTTCTTTTCTATATGCCTATTGCTTCTTCTTTCGGTATTCTTTCCAATACTAAAACCATTTCAGGATAATTTCTTAACCTATGTAGGTAATATATGGTGGGCCGTAGCTTTAGGTTTACTCTTGGGGGGGATTATAGATTATTATATTCCTAGGGAGTATATCTCAAAGATTCTTTCACGTAAAAAGCCGGCTACAATATTTAATGCTGTTCTTTTAGGTTTCCTGATGAGTGCCTGTAGCCATGGGATACTGGCACTTTCTATACAACTGCATAAGAAGGGCGCATCAAATCCTGCGATAGTAAGTTTTTTGCTTGCAAGTCCCTGGGCTAATTTCACCTTAACAGTCATGCTTATAGGTTTCTTTGGTCTTAAAGGCCTTTTGATTATAGCCTCTGCAATGATAATTGCCATTAATACAGGTTTTATATTTATGTTTCTTGAAAAGATGAACCTGATTGAAATAAATAAAAATATCGTTGAGGTGGGAGAAAATTTCTCGATTACTAAAGATTGGCTGATAAGAGTTAAGGATTACAAATTATCGCTAAATAGTATAAAGAATGATTTTAAGGGCGTAGTAAAGGGAAGTATAGACCTTTCTAATATGGTTCTATGGTGGATTATGCTGGGAATATTTATTGCCTCCTTAGCAGGAGCTTATATACCAACACATTTTTTCCATAATTTTATGGGGCCAAGTTTACTTGGGCTTCTAGTAACCTTAGGTTTGGCTACTTTAATAGAAGTATGTTCTGAAGGCTCAAGCCCCTTAGCCTTTGAGATCTACCGTCAGACAAATGCGCTGGGAAATAGTTTTACATTTCTTATGGCTGGAGTTGTAACTGATTATACCGAAATCGGCCTTCTTTGGACAAACGTAGGGAAGCGTGTAGCCTTGTGGCTTCCGTTAGTTACTGTACCACAGGTCATAGCTCTAGGGTACATTATTAATGTTTTCGTAAAATAAAATATTTTTTTCTTGACAAATGATACTATTATGGTATCATTATGCTGAAAGGAGGGCGGATGGATATTACCGTAAGATATATGTTGCGCCCTGTTGCACACTGTAAAGAGGGTTGCAGTAGAGTGTCCTGGGTATGACAGTAAACCCCGTTACAAATCTGGGGTTTATCCCGTTATGAATTAGAATGCGATTATTAACAGCCTGTAATTTGTAACGGGGTAAACTGCCCATTTTAAAATAACATGAAACTAATAACTCGCGATACAGATTATGCCTTAAGGGCAATTTGTTATATAGCCGAAAGTAAAAAGAGGCTTTCTTCTGTTTCTTCCCTGGTTAAGGATCTGGGGGTTCCGGGGCCCTTCTTAAGAAAGCTTCTTCAGGTTTTACGCAATAAAGGGATCCTGCGTTCTTATAAAGGTAAAGGCGGAGGTTTCTCTCTGGCAAAAAATCCAAGAAAGATCTTAATCTGGGATATTATGTTGATATTTCAAGGAGAGTTCTGCTTGAATGAATGTTTCCTTAAGAGAAGGAGATGCCCTAATATTAAAGATTGTCTCTTGCGTAAGAAAATTACGAAGATTGAAGCAAGCGTGGCCAGGGAACTTAAAGATATAAATATTGGTTGTTTAATAAATAAAAAAGACTTACTATAAAGAGTCAACATAAATTTTAGCATTAGACCACTGATAA
>CAZAPC010000034.1:3281-10226 GCA_964486875.1 uncultured Planctomycetales bacterium | reverse complement strand
TATAATTCAAAGGGGCTGCGCGAGTTTGAATATGATTATGAAAAGCCTAAAAAAGTTTTTAGGATTATGATACTGGGCGATTCCTTCGCAGAGGATATGGGAAGTTTCTTTGACAACCTCCATGCAAAATGGCTGGAGCGCAAGCTCAACCATAAAGGGTTTCCCTATAAAATCGAAGTTATTAATGCCGGACATTATGCCTTTGATAACGCCCAGGAATTGATGTTCTACCTTAGAGAGGGAAGCAAGTATTCGCCCGATATCGTCATCCTTATGTTCAATAGAGATACGGCTAACCCGGCTTACGCTACTTTAGAAAAAGAAGACAAGCTAATACTACATTACAAGGCCTTTACGCCTTCCCAGGTTATCTATCGGCGCATTGTTTCGGCTATCCGCAGGCATTCGCAGTTTGGCGCATTTGTCCTTAACCGGCTTAACAGGCTATCCGGCTTCAAACATTTTTTAGCCCTGAAAGGTTATAAGGAGGAGGATAGGCCTGTGCCGCATTCAGAGCGGGAAACGGATTTCAGCGCAGTCGATAAGTCAATATGGTTATCCTTTAAGGAGGCGGTCGGTAAAGCAGGCGGAGCTTTTATATTCATGGATTGCTATGTATATCCCGATCAACTATCAGGCGATAACGCCTATGCCCGGAATAAGAAATTCCTTCTGGATCATAATATACTATTGCTTGAGAATATGAGCACGGCAGAGGAGGCCGGGAAGTTAAAAGATGAGGACATCAAGGCAGGCAGATATAACAAACTTTATGATTCAAATAGGGCAGGGTATAAGGCGAATGAATTGGTTGCGGAGAGGATGGAAGTTTTCCTGCTGAAGCATAATTTATTACCGGATAATTTATAGTATCGGCGATTCAAATGTTAAAAGATAAAGAGACTGCACTGGTATACGGATTGGTTTGGGGCAAGTCAGCCGGGGCGGATTTGCCTCCGGAATGCCATTTTGATAAAATGCAACAGGTAATCCCGGTGCCGATAGTCCGGGGCAAGATAGGAATTGATATCGGCTCGGGGTGCGGTTGGGATAGTTACGTCATGGCAAGGGGCAATCCCTTGGTTAATCTGGTAAGTTTGGATATAAGCAGCGGCATATATAAAACTAAAGGCATATTTGCGGGTTTAAATAACGGGCGGTTCGTAAGAGGTTCGGTTCTGGCCCTGCCTTTTAAAAACGGCATTTTTGATTTTGCCTATTCTTTCGGCGTCTTGCACCACACCAGCGACCCGGCTCAGGGCCTTGCAGAGATTGCCAGGGTATTGAAAAAGGGCGGCCCGGCTTTTTTATATCTTTATGAAGACCACTCCGGCAATCCCATAAAGTACGCCGCCGTAAAGGCCCTCTCGTTATTAAGGCGCATTACTACAAAGATGTCCGCAAAAGCAGTTTACTTTTTATGCTTTATTTTCTCTCCGTTTGTCTTTATCATCTTTTCTTTGCCGGCAAAAATACTGGGATCATTTAAGGCGACCGTAAGGCTGGCGGAAAAGATGCCTTTTAACTTCGGCACCGGTTTCTTCTCTTTAACCGCTGACCTTTATGATAGGTTTCGTGCCCCTATTGAATATAGGTTTAGCCGTAAAGGGGTCTATGGGTTATTCAGCGGGTGCGGATTTTCCCGGATAGACATCACCAGGTTAAAAACCGCTGCCGGTTGGGTCGCTTGGGGGTATAAGGAATAATGCTTAAAAACGAGAATATAATCTGTATCTCTTCTATTGACTGGGATTTTGTCTGGCAGACCCACCAGGAGATTATGTCAACTTTTTCCAAGAACGGAAACCGGGTTTTGTTTATCGAGAATACGGGCGTGCGTACCCCTAGCATAAAGGACATACCGCGCTTGAAGAAGAGGGTTTTGGCATGGCTGAAAAGCATTAAGGGCTTTAGGAAGGAATCGGAGAATCTTTATGTCTATTCGCCGCTGGCCCTGCCCTTTCCCTATTCCAGAATTGCCCGTTGGGTCAACCGGCGTCTATTATTGGCCCCGCTTCGCCGGTGGATGAAGATAACCGAATTCCGCGACCCGATTATATGGACATTTTTACCCACGGGTATAGCCCTTCACATAATTGATAACCTGGAGAGCAAGTTTTTGATATATTATTGCCTGGCGGATTTCTACGAATTAGCCGACAATGCTAGGAAAGTAAAAAGGACCGAGGATGAGCTGATCAGCAGATGCGACTTAATATTCGCGCAGGGAAAGGTCTTGCGCGATAAGTGCAGACGCCTCAATGATAATGCCTATGTATTCCCTTTAGGCGTTAAGTTTGAAGTCTTTGAAAAGTTTAGACTGTCGCCCGGGAAACCCCCTTCGGATATTCAAAATATTAAAAGACCGGTAATCGGCTATATCGGCGGCATACATAAACACGTCGATTTAGACCTGTTAAAATTTATTGCGCAGTCGCACCCGGAATGGTCAATAGCCTTGGTTGGCCCGGTGCAGACTAATATCAATAAAATCAAAAATATGCCCAATATCTTTATCTTAGGCAGCAAGAGTTTTTTCCATATGCCGTCTTACCTAAGCCAGTTTGACGTCGGGATTATACCTTACCGAAAGACGGAATATACGGTTACCGTTTATCCGCACAAGCTTAATGAATACCATGCTATGGGTAAACCCGTAGTTTCTACGGATTTGCCTGAGGTGGCGAACTATAATAAAGAGCATGCTGATTTGGTTTTGATAGCTAAAAGCCATGAGGAATTTGCGGCCTGTATCGCCCGGGCGCTAGCCCGTACCGATGCAGACTTAGCCTCCAAGAGGATAGCCGCAGCCAGAAAGAACAGCTGGATTAATAAAATCGAACAGATGAGTGATTTGATTGAGGCAGGCATTGAACGTAAGCTTGCCGTACCGCTCAATTGGCGAGAGAATTTTCTGAAATTTTACAGGCAGGCCCATAAGAGGATTTTAAGCCTGGTTTTTATATTTTGTAGCATATACCTCTTAATCTTCTATACACCCTTAGTCTGGTTTCTGGCCAGCCCTTTAAAGATTGCCCGGTCTCCCCAAAAAGCAGATTGCATAGTTGTTTTTGGCGGGGGCGTTGGCGAATCGGGATTGCCGGGGCAGGGTTATGAGGAAAGGGTAGGATACGCGGTAGAGCTGTACCAGGAAGGCTATACAGGGCATCTTGTGTTTTCTTCTGGCTATAAGTATGTTTTTGAAGAGCCGCTGGTAATGAGGGCCCTTGCTGTATCATTAGGCGTCCCCGCGGATGCGATTATACTGGAGGACAGGGCAGCCAACACTTATGAAAACGTCAAGTTTACGGCAGACATAGTAGAAAAAAATAAATGGGACAAGGTAATGTTTATCAGCTCTCCTTATAATATGCGCCGGGTAGCCCTGGTAGTCAAAAAGGTCGCGCCCGCGTTAAGGGCTATATATACGCCGATCCCTGGTAGTTATTTCTATGCTCGAGGTAATGCGAGGGGCGGCACATGGTTTTATAAACAGGTTAATCTGAGGCAGATCAGGGCGCTGTTGCACGAAGTTATAGGGATTCTATATTATTTCTTTAAGGGCTATATTTAGGCTATT
The DNA here is from genome assembly GCA_964486875.1 of uncultured Planctomycetales bacterium. Classification (GTDB taxonomy): domain Bacteria; phylum Omnitrophota; class Gorgyraeia; order Gygaellales; family Profunditerraquicolaceae; genus Sherwoodlollariibacterium. Next base: position 6,646 of record CAZAPC010000034.1, on the reverse strand, counting down.
CTCTAAGCCGGGATTTTATCCTTGATACATCGGGTTATCGTGGATATAATCGTTATTGCGAAAGGTCAATTCTATGGGGAAAAGGATATCTAAAATAATGTTGCTTTCGCCCAAATACACAATATATAAATATGATGCCCGGCGTTGTATCATCCCTCTGGGTTTGGCTTATTTAGCGGCTTTTTTAGAAAAGCACGGTTACCAGGTAAAGATTCTCGATATCGCTGCTGAAGGCTATAATAATATAAGGGAGGAAGGCGATTTTGTGACCTACGGGTTAGACTATAAAGAGGTAAAGAATGAAATCGCGAAATTCAAACCCGACATAGTCGGAGTCTCCTGTATTTTTACTACGCAGAATAAAAATGCAAGGGAGCTGTTGAAATTAGTTAAAGATGTAGATAGGGGCATTATGACCATGACCGGCGGATCGCACCCTACATATACGGCAGAGGAAATGCTGGATTACGATTACCTTGATTATGTTGTTATGGGAGAAGGCGAGTTGCCGACGTTGCAGCTGCTTGAAGGTTTGAATAATAATAGGGATATTTCCGGGGTTAAGGGGATAGGGCATAAAAAAGACGGCAAGAAGATTATTAATGCCCAGCTGCAGTATATTGAGGATATCGATACCCTGCCTTTTCCAGCCAGGCATTTGCTTAACATGGAGCTTTATTTTAAGATAAATATGCCGCAAAACCCGTATTGCCTTGGTAAGAGGGTTACGCAAACAGTGACTTCCAGGGGGTGCAGCGCCCGTTGTATATTCTGCACAACAACAAATTTCTGGGGGAACCGCTACAGGGGCAGGAGTTCGCAAAACGTTGTCGATGAGATCGGGTATTTAAAAGAAAAGTTTAATATAGATGAAATTCAGTTTACGGATGATAACCTTACCTTGAATAAGCAGAGGGCTATCGAAATATTAGAAGGGATTAAAGATTTCGGGCTAATGTGGTGCATACCGCAAGGGATCGCGGTCTGGGCCCTTGACGAGGAACTGCTTGATAAGATGAAAGAATCCGGTTGTTATCAGCTGACCTTTGCGATCGAAAGCGGCAACCAGGAGGTGCTAAGTAAGATTATCAAAAAGCCGTTGGATCTTAGAAGGATTAAGCCTTTAGTAAAAAAATCACATGAACTCGGGATAAAGACTCATGCCTTCTGTATCTGCGGTTTACCCGGGGAGACTATAAAGCAGATGTACGAGACTTATAATTTCATAGAGGATTGCGGGTTTGATAGCGCTTCTTTCTTCGCTGCCACCCCCCTGGTTGGATCAGAGTTGATGAAGATATGCAAAGAAAAAGGGTATTTAAGGCAAGAGATTAATTGTACTGATATGTTATATAAGGTGGGGAATATCTCAACACCGGATTTTAAGGCGGAAGAAATTCAGGCCATAGTAGAAAGCTTTAATAAAGATTATAACAAAAACGACCGCAGAGAAAAAAGGTTTGAAGCCTATAAATATTAAGTCAAGGATCAGAGAATAATGGCCAAAGTTTTATTAGTTTATGCGAATACTTTTATGGATAATTTAGTCCCGGTAGGCGTCTCTTTGTTGTCCGCATGCCTGAAGAAAGCAGGCCACAAAACAAAGTTATTCGATACAACTTTTTACAGGACAAAGGATAAGACCGGAGACGAGGCAAGGGCGGAGACACTGCAGATTAAAGAGACTAATCTAGAGGAATATGGCATATCTGAAAAGAAAACAGATATGCTGGATGATTTTAAGCGCCTAGTCAGTGAATTTAACCCCGATATTGTCGCTATTTCTGTGGTCGAGGTCAGCTACCTCATAGGCTTAAGGCTTTTAAAAAGCATTAAATTTAGCAGGGCCCTTAAGGTTATGGGCGGGATACATGTTACCATGTCAGCCGATGAGGTAATCAAAGAAGAATGCGTAGATATAGCCTGTGTCGGAGAGGGGGAAAGGGCGCTCGTAGAATTAGCTGAAAGGATTGATAGAGGAATAAATTATTTTAATATAGATAATTTATGGATTAAAAGAGACGGGAAGGTAATAAAAAATCCGCTCGGGCCCCTGGCTAATTTAGATGAATTACCCATGCAGGATTGGTCGATCTATGAGAAAGAACGTTTCTATAAACCGATGGGCGGAAAAATCTGGATTTGCGGCCCTATTGAGCTCACCAGAGGATGCCTGTACCGATGCGCCTTCTGCAGTAATGATAGGCTTCGTAAGATATACGCGGAAAAGGGGCGCTATACAAGAGAGAGGAAAGTTGAAAATTTTATCTCAGAGCTTAAATTGAAACAAAAGGAATACGGCCTGCAGTATCTTTTTCTCGGTTCGGAGAATTTCCTGCATACAAACGGCGAACGATTTAATAAATTTATAGAGATGTATGAAGATATCAGGCTGCCGTTTTGGGTGCAGACAAGGCCCGAAACATTAGATTTAAAAAAAATAAATAGATTAAAGGCAGTCGGGTGTGAAGGGATCAGTATCGGGATCGAACACGGAAATGAAAATTTCAGGAGGCAGACACTCAACCGCTTTGTATCCAACGATCTGATAATAAAAGCGTTTTCAATCCTAAGGAAATCAGGCATAAGGGTATGCACAAACAGCATAGTAGGGTTTCCCACGGAAACAAGAGAACTATTTTTTGATACAGTAGAATTAAATAGGAAATTGAATCCCGATAATTGCATTATAAATATATTTTGCGCATATAGAGGAACTAAATTGTGGGAATTGTGCGTCGAGAAAGGCTATATATCAAAGGATTCGCTTGCGGGAGATTATCGTTGCGATGCCAGGCTAGAGATGCCTCAATTAAGCAGCCAAGTTATAAAAGGACTGCAAAGAACCTTTCCTTTATATGTTAAATTTCCGCGAAAAGATTGGCCTAAGATTAAAAAGGCGGAAGGGTTCAATGAAGAAGGAAATGAGGTATTTGAAGAATTAAGTGCGGAGTTTAAAGGCAGGTTTTTATAACCTTTTGATCACAGGTACAGAAAAAAAGGAGGTTTTTTGTGAAAATAATCGATGAGAAGGGAAGATTGTTCGGCAGGATAAACGTTATTGATTTCCTGGTATTGGTATTTTTGCTGTCTTTTATTTCAATGTTCTATTTCGGGTACAGGTTATTCATGAAGAAACCGGCAGAGCAGGCATTGGGAAAAGAATTCATCGAAATAGAACTGCAATGTATTTTAATCAAATTGAACCCAGAGACATTGAAGTTGATAACGCTTGGCGATAAGGAATTTAGTAAAGATGGCAAGAAAATAGCCGAGATAAGCTGGATAGGAGAGGCAAGGCCTTATCAATACAAATTTAACCTTTACCCGGAAGACCGCAGGAATGTTATACTAAAAGATTCTGA
>CAZAPC010000034.1:0-3181 GCA_964486875.1 uncultured Planctomycetales bacterium | reverse complement strand
GAAGACCGCAGGAATGTTATACTAAAAGATTCTGATATTCTGAAAGAATTGCCCGCAAAGTTGAAGATTATCGGCGAAGTAAGAAACAATAATCTGTATTATAAAGGGGGCCAAATTTTATTCAATTCGCCGTTTGATTTTTCAACTAATGAGTATAGCGTAACGGCGGTCCCCACCATCACCCCTACCAGAGAAAGAGAAGAATGGGTGAAGGTGAAAGTGAAATTTATAGGGTTGACTTCCGAATTGGCAAGCATCATTAATCAGGGCCATATCGAGAAAGATATTGACGGTAGGGTTGTAGGAAAATTGGTTGATATACTGACCCGCAAGCCGACAGAAATCCAGGCATTAAAGGTGGAGGAGGGCAGGGTATTAATGCTGAATGACCCCTATCGTAGCGATGTCACAGCCTCCTTGGATTTATTATGCACTTATATTAACGGCGAGCTGTATTTTAAGAACTTTCCTATAAAAATTGGCAGTTACATTACTTTCAGTTCAAAATTATATATGGTGTCAGGCATGATTATCGGGGTCGATCTGGATAGAAAAGAATGAAGCCGGTTTTAGAAACAAGTATTGTTATTTTTTGGTTAAGGCGTGCATACGCATGGCCTATCTCAGCAGATGAGGTATATAAGAATAGCCGCACGCATGCATTAATGGAGGTATTATCGGATCGCCTGATGGTAGTTTTTAGGGATAGCCTTATTGGCGGGTTGAATGGGAACCTGACAGGCGCGATGGGCGCGGATAATCCGGCAATGGGCTTGCGCGTCATTATCCGCAATAGCGTATTATTGGAACGCCAAAGCCATTTTTATGCAAGGAGTAAAGAGAGAATTGCGTTCTACCTAAAGACGAGTTATATTGGGAAATTGTTAAGCCAGGCTTGGAGCGAGTCACGTTTTTATCCCCTGAAGACATATGGTATACTTATAATTATCCCGGTATTAATTAATACCCTATTCAACCTGTTATCAAAAAGCGAAATTAGCGCCGTGGGCTGGCTTGAGAGGGCGGTATTCTTTTGCGTTGGTTTAGGCGTTTTATTTTCCAACGCCAGTTGGCAGGATGTTAAGGAATCCAGTTTGTTTCTTAATCCGCGTTAAAAGTTGTTGCATATAAAAATATACTAACCAGGAAGGATGATATGAAGGCATTAATTACAGGCGGTACGGGGTTTATCGGCTCGCACCTGGCGGAAGAATTAATTAATAACGGGCATAAAGTTACAGCCCTGGATGATCTTTCGACCGGTAAGCTGGACAATGTCGCACATCTGGGGAATAATCCCGGTTTCGAACTTGTGGTCGATTCAGTCTTAAATAAAAATCTGATAGATAAACTGGTTGAGAGATGCGACGCCGTCTTTCATTTAGCCGCAGCCGTGGGCGTAGAGCTGATTGTCAAGAAGCCGCTGGAATCATTGACAACTAATATAAAGGGCAGCGAATTGGTGCTGGAGATGGCCCACAGGTATCATAAGAAAGTTTTGATAACTTCGACCTCTGAAATTTACGGCAAAAATATTAACGGCCCGTTAAAAGAAGGGGACGACAGGATATTGGGTTCGCCCTTGAAAACCCGCTGGAGTTATTCTACGGCTAAGGCAGTTGATGAGATGCTGGCATACGTATATTGGAAGGAAAAAGAAGTACCCACGGTGATTGTACGTTTATTTAATACTGTCGGGCCGCGGCAGACCGGCGCCTACGGCATGGTTATGCCGCGTTTTATTGAGCAGGCGTTAATAAATAAGCCCTTAACCGTTTATGGCTCAGGAAAACAAACCCGCTGTTTTATCCACGTCAAGGATGTTACCAAGGCCCTTATGGGGCTGTTGGATGAGCCCAGGGCAGTAGGCGAAGTTTTTAATATCGGCAGCCAGGAAGAGATCAGCATTGAGCATCTGGCTAGAGAAATAATAAAGCTGACCGGCAGCAAATCAAAAATAGAGTATATACCTTACGAACAGGCATATGAAGAAGGATTTGAGGATATGCAGCGGCGCGTACCCGATACATCAAAGATTAACAAGCTCATCGGCTTCAGGCCCACTTATACCTTGCCCGAGATAATCAAAGATATAATAGGATATATAAAGGGCAAACCTAAATAATTAATTCCTGTGAAAAAAATCAGAGTAATACGGATTATCGCCAGGCTTAACATCGGGGGGCCGGCGATTCATGTCGTTCTTTTAACTGCCGGGCTCAATCAAGAAAAATTTGAGACTTTGCTTTTAAGCGGCGCAATCAGCCCGGCAGAAGGGGATATGTCTTATTATGCCGCAAGTAAAAATGTTAAACCCCTATGCATATCTCATTTAAAAAGAGAATTAAGCCTTTGGGACGATATCGCCGCAACTTTCCAGATTTATAGGATTATCAACAGGGAAAGGCCGGATATAATCCACACCCATACCGCAAAGGCAGGGACGTTGGGGCGGGCCGCAGGAGCAGTTTATAATATATCTCATCCTTGGCGCAAAAAGATAAGATTGATACATACTTTTCACGGCCATGTCTTTCGCGGTTATTTTAGCCCGTTTAAGACGAAGCTGTTTATTCTTATTGAACGCTTTATCGCCTTATTTACTGATATTCTGGTTACATTGAGCGATTCGCTTAAAGAAGAACTGGTATCCTTTAGGATAACCAGGCCTGATAAAATCAGGGTTATTCCCCTGGGTTTTGAGCTGGATGAATTTTTAAGAATCCCGCTGCGACAGAGAGAAACAGCTAATATCGGGATAATCGGAAGGTTGGCCGCAGTTAAAAACCATAAATTATTTTTACGAGCGGCCAAAGAGTTAGTTAATGCTAGGCCCCCGGCAGGATTGAAATTCCGCATAATCGGCGATGGGGAGTTAGGCGAAGAATTACGGGAATATGCAAAAAGCATAGGCCTTTCAGGCTTAGTAGAATTTTCCGGTTGGCAAAAAGAAATTGCCGGGGTTTACAGCGGCCTGGATATTATTGCCTTGACTTCAATAAATGAGGGGACTCCGGTATCCCTGATCGAAGCAATGGCAAGCGGATTGCCGGTTGTCGCTACGGATGCAGGGGGAGTCAGGGATCTTTTAGGTGATTGCCGCGGCCCTGCCGAAGAGGGATACAATATTTGCGAAAGGGGAGTGATTGTAAGGAGTTTTGCGCCGACGGCGTTTTCCCGG
>CAZAPC010000033.1:0-10305 GCA_964486875.1 uncultured Planctomycetales bacterium | reverse complement strand
AAAAATACAGTCAGCGATAATAATCATAATAAAAGAAAAAACTACCGAACGTGTTGTAGCCCTGCCAACCCCTTCTGCGCCGCCCTTTACATTAAAACCTTCGTAACAGCTTATAATAGCAATAATCATCCCAAAGAATACGGTCTTAACCAAACCGGTAAATATATCTTTATACCATAACGCCTCAAAAGTGACACGTAAATACATTGTAGATGATATGCCCAGCCTTAAAACACATATAATATAGCTTCCGAGAATTCCAATAGCATCAGCATAGAGAGTTAATATGGGAAGCATCAGGCTTAAGGCGATAAAACGCGGGACAACAAGGTATTTTACCGGATTAGTAGCAAAAGTCTCTAATGCGTCTATCTGCTCGGTGACCTGCATTGAACCGATTTCAGCGGTAATCGCGGCGCCAACCCTTCCTGCCACAACTAGAGCCGTAATAACAGGCCCAAGTTCCCTTACGATAGAAAGAGCGACCATGCTGGCGATATAAAGCTCTGACCCGATACGCTGCATAAAATAAGCTGTCTGAAGAGCAAAGATAAAACCTATAAAAAGAGCGATAAGCGATACAAGAGGAAAACTGTCTATGCCGGATTTTTTAGCCTGCTCAAATATGCGCTCTTTTTTATAAGGCGGCATAAAAGAAAGGTAAATAGTCTTAACGGTGAGATTCGCCAATCCCCCGACAAAATAAAAGAAGGATATTACGTGCCGCCCGATTATTATAAAAAGATTATCGAACATTTTTATTCAAATATCAGCTCTTCATTTTTGCGCTTGACTAAGACCTTTGACCCATCCTTAAATTTTTTGGAGATTAATTCTGACGCCAATGGATCTTCCAGAAACCTTTGAATTGTCCTTTTTAACGGCCTAGCTCCGAAAACAGGGTCAAAACCTTTATCTATAAGAAGCTCCTTTGCCTCGGGTGTTACTTCTAAAGATATACCCTGTTCTCTTAGCCTTGAAGCCACATGCCCGACTTCGATATCAACAATCCGGTTTAAGTCTTCTTTTGCCAGCTGCCTGAAAACAATAGTATCATCTACGCGATTCAGGAATTCAGGCTTAAAAGTGTGCTTTACTTCTTCCAAAAGCTTATCCTTCATCTCCTGATAGTTTATCTCCTCTTTCTGCGGCTTAAAACCAAGTGAGCCGGTCTTACGGATAAGGTTAGCCCCGACATTTGAAGTCATAATAATTACAGTATTCCTGAAATCAACTTTTCTTCCGAAACTATCAGTCAACCGGCCCTCTTCAAAAACCTGTAAAAGCAGGTTAAAGACATCGGGGTGAGCTTTTTCAATCTCATCCAACAATATTACCGCATAAGGCCTACGCCTAATCCTCTCGGTCAACTGGCCGCCCTCCTCATACCCCACGTATCCCGGGGGCGCGCCGATAAGCCGGGAAACATTAAACTTTTCCATATACTCCGACATATCCAACTGCAAAAGTGCCTCTTCATCGCCAAACATAAATTCTGCCAGTGCGCGCGCAAGAAGGCTTTTTCCTACTCCGGTAGGGCCTAAGAATATAAACGAACCTATGGGGCGTTTAGGGTCCTTTATCCCGGCACGCGAACGCCTAACCGCATGAGCAATCGCCTCAATAGCTTCATTTTGTCCCACTACGCGCTTATGCAATTCTTCTTCAATCTTTAATAATTTTTCGCTCTCTTTCTCTTCTAATCTAAATATAGGGATGCCGGTCCATTGAGCTACAATCTTGGCTATCTCCTCTTCCCCGACTTCAGGGCGCATCTTATCCTTTGCCTGTGACCATTCTTTATTTAATTGCTCCAACTCCTGCCTTGTCTGGCGCTCCTGGTCACGCAAGCCCGCTGCCTTTTCGAAATCTTGGCTCTTTATGAAAGATTCTTTTTCTTTTCTTATGCCCTCTATTTTTCCTTCGAGTTCTTTTATAGCAGGGGGAATTATCAATACATTAAGCCTCGCGCGAGAGCCGGCTTCATCAATAAGATCAATGGCTTTATCCGGCAAGAATCTCCCTGAAATATAGCGATCCGCTAACTTTGCCGCTGCCTCTAAAGACTCATCCTTAAAAGTGACGCGGTGATGCGCTTCATATTTATCCCGCAAACCTTTTAATATATCAATAGTCTGATCAACCGAAGGAGGCTCAACCATAATTGTCTGGAACCTGCGCTCTAAAGCCGCATCCTTCTCAATATGCTTGCGGTATTCATCCATAGTGGTTGCGCCGATACACTGTATCTCTCCGCGGGAAAGAGCGGGCTTTAAAATATTAGAAGCATCAATAGCCCCCTCTGCCGCACCTGCGCCTACCAGGGTATGGAGCTCATCAATAAAAATAATGACATCCTGCGAACGCTTTATCTCCTCCATTACCGCCTTAATCCTCTCTTCAAACTGCCCGCGGTATTTTGTTCCCGCAACCATTAATGCAAGATCCAGGGTAATCAGCCTCTTACCCCTTAAGACCTCAGGGATATTCCCTGCGATTATTGACTGCGCTAACCCTTCTACGATTGCCGTCTTGCCTACTCCCGCCTCCCCTAAAAGGACAGGATTGTTTTTTGTCCTGCGGCTTAAAATCTGAATTACGCGCTCAATCTCCTGAGAACGGTTAATTACCGGATCTAATTTATTCTCTTTTGCTAAAGCAGTCAGGTCGCGGCCAAAGGCGTCTAAAGCCGGGGTCTTGCTTTTTGCTTGCTGTCCCCCGGTAACTCCCTGCCCTCCAGGCAAGGCAGAACCTAACAATTCCATTACTTCGCTTCTTACGGTATTTAACTCGAGCCCTAAATTTAACAATACCTGAGAAGCTATGCCTTCTCCCTCTCGGATTAGGCCTAATAAAAGATGCTCGGTACCGATATAATTATGGCCTAACGAACGGGCTTCTTCCGCTGCCAACTCTAAAGCCTTCTTTGCCCGCGGGGTAAAAGGGATATCGCCTATAATCTGCGTAGACGGGCCGGGTTGAACCAATTTCTCTATCTCCAGCCGGATATTCTCTAACGACAATCCCAGCTTTTGCAGGACCGTACTTGCCACACCCTCTCCTTCGCGGATTAAACCTAAAAGTATATGCTCGGTTCCGATATAATCATGATTAAAACGCCTGGCCTCTTCCTTTGCCAGTATAATCACCTTACGCGCTCTTTCTGTAAACCTATTAAACATCACTTCCTCCTCATCAGGGACGGTTCTTAACTCAAAGCTAAAGTGTCCCCATACCGGGGACAGTTCTAGATTATTTTAAGAACCGTCCCTATTTATATTAAGTTTATCTCTGATAATCTGCGCCCTTTTTATATCACGCTCTTCCGAAAAAAGTTTCTTGCCCTCAATTTTCTGCAAGTGTGCCGGTTGAGTTATAATAAACAATTCGTTAATCCTTCTTCGGTCAATATCCTTAACCATCCCGAGATCGCATCCCAACCTTACCATAGAAAGAAGTTCGGTTGTCTCCTGGCTGGTGATAATCCGCGCGCTCCTTAAAACCCCTAGGCTGCGGTTAATCCTGTCTTCAAGTAGAGGGTTATTCTTGGAAAATAGAGTCTCTCTTGCCTGGTTCTCCTGCTCGATGATCTGGCGGATCAATCCGTTTATGCTTTCGATAACTTCATCTTCGCTCGGGCCTAAAGATATCTGGTTAGAGATTTGAAAGAAATTACCCATCGCATGCGTGCCCTCGCCATAAAACCCGCGGGTAGTAAAACTTAATTTTGCTATCGCAGCTAATACCCGGTCGATAGCGCGGGATATCACCAAACCCGGTAAATGGAGCATTACCGATCCCCGCATCCCAGTTCCGGCATTAGTTGGGCAGGCAGTGAGATATCCCCAATCGGGCAAAAATGCAAAACTAAGCTCTTTAGATATCGCCTCATCTATTTTATTAATAATATTCCAAGCCTCAAAAAGATTAAACCCTGACTGCATTACCTGTGTACGGATATGATCTTCCTCGTTGATCATTATGGAAACTATCTCCTCTTCATCTATCACCACTGCCTTACTATTCGTCTTCTGCGCATGGTCTAAAGACATAAGGTGCCGCTCAACCAGAAATTGTTTATCGACATTATCCATCTTGGCTAACTCTAGGAACGCAGCATTCTTCAGATAATCAACCTTTAAAAAAGCTTCGCGGATTTTAGCCAATGTATCTTCTCCCTGTTTTTTATCCGCCCAATGGGGAAAAGAAACACCGGATAGATTACGGGCGAGCCGGATACGGCTTGAAATGACTATATCCGAATTCGGCCCGCTGCCTTTAAGCCATTCGCTGGTATGATTTATTAAATTCTTTAGCTCCATACTATTCCTTTTTCCCCGGCCCTTTCTTTTCCAGCTCTTTTATCTGATCGCGTATTTTAGCCGCCTCTTCAAACGCCTCTAATTCAATTGCCCTGCTAAGGCGGGAACGTAATTCCTGCACATCTGTTTTATTTTTAGATACCTTTTTACCTCTTAAGGGAGACTTACCCGTATGCTGCGTAGAGCCGTGGATCCTTTTTAAAAGCGGGCCAAGGTATTTTTTAAAAGTATTGTAACATTCTCCGCACCCTAAGCGCCCTATCTTCTTAAAATCAGCGTAAGTAAGCCCGCAGGAGGGGCACTTAACTGAAGCGGCCAAAACAGAAGTCGAGTCATGAGGCTTATCAAAATCAGCCATTCCGGCTAAAAGATCCGATAAACCAAACTGCTGTTCCATAGCCTGGCTCTTTTTGTGCGCGCACTCCTCGCAAATATGCAATTCGCTCATCTTTCCGTCTATGATTTCGGTCAGGTGCACCGTAGCCGGATTTTTATTACAGATATTACAGAGCATTTTAATACCTTACCCCCTCTTTTTTGGTAAGTTCCTTAAACTTTTTCATTAAACCTAAAGTAGTCTTCCCGGGTTTACCATCTCCGATTGCGCGGCCATCAACCTTGACCACCGGGATAATCTCCGCAGCTGTTCCGGTTAAGAAACATTCATCGGAAATGTAAACTTCATGGCGGGTAAACACATGCTCGTGGGTCGGAATCTTATTTTTTTGGGCAATCTCCAACACAGTATCACGGGTCACTCCCCTTAATACGCCCATAATTTCCGGAGGGGTATAAAGCTCTCCTTTGCTTACAATAAAAATATTATCTCCGGTACATTCAGCCACATAACCCTGGTCATTTAACATCAGGGCTTCTTCATAGCCTAACTGGACAGCCTCCATCTTAGCCATAATGTTATTCAGATAGTTTAAGCATTTCATCTGCGGGTTAAGCGCCTCATGGGAATTACGAGTAGTAGCCACAGTTATAATCTCCATCCCTTTTTTGTATAATTCTTTAGGGTAGAGAGCAATCTTATCAGTAATGATAATAACCGTGGCATGGCCTTTACATTTTCGCGGGTCAAGGCCTAAATCGCCTTCTCCGCGGGTAACAATCATCCTAATATAGGCATCATTAAATTTATTCTCCATTAAAGTTTCAACAGTAGCCTTAATCAACTGTTCTTTATTTAATGGGATGTCCAACATTATGGCATGCGCGGATTCAAACAGTCTATCAATATGCTCTCTTAATTTAAAAATCAAACGGTTATAAACCCGGATTCCCTCGAATACTCCATCGCCGTACAAAAGCCCATGGTCAAAAACAGAAACTTTCGCGTCTTCCTTATTATAAAACTTTCCATTAATATAAACTTTCATTAATCCCCTCCTATTGGCTTAAGAGCCCATCTTTAAGATGGTAAACTTTATCCGCCTGCCTTGCCAGCTCCATATTATGCGTAACTAGAACTACCGTCATCTTATTCTGGGTATTTATCTTCCTGATTAAAGACATTATCCCTTCTCCGGACTCAGAATCAAGGTTACCTGTAGGCTCATCGCATAAAAGCAACTGCGGATTGTTTATCAAACTGCGCACCACTGCTACCCTCTGCTTTTCCCCCCCGGAAAGCTGTGAAGGATAATGGCCCACCCTATCACCTAAACCTGCCTGTATCAATAACTCCATTGCCATATCCCTTACCTTTGTATACTTTTCTTTCTTTATAAGCCCGGGCAGCAAAGTATTCTCTAATGCGGTGAGTTCTGATAAAAGATAGTAGAATTGAAAAACAAACCCTATATTCTTGTTTCTTTTTCCTGACAACGCTTCATCACTCAGCCCGTAAATATCTTCTCCCTGAAAGATCACCTTCCCTGTGGTAGGAGTATCAAGCCCGCCTAAAATATTCAATAAGGTTGACTTGCCGGCTCCTGAAGGGCCGACAATAACCGCAAAATTACCCTTTTCTATTTTAAGGTCTACTCCCTTTAAGACCAAGAGAGGCTTTTTTGTATTACCGTATGACTTATGGATATTCCTTGCTTCAAGCATAAATTTTCTACTCGTACCTTAACGCCTCAACTGGCTTTAAGCTTGCTGCTTTAGATGCAGGATATATAGTCGAGATTAATACTATCGCCATAGCAACCGTTACAATCAAAAAAATATCCGGCCACAACTCTATTGCTACCGGTAAACGCTCAAGATAATATATATCCTGCGGCAATTTAACAAACTGATATTTCTTAAGCAGAGCGCACAGAGTAACTCCCCCTAAAGCACCCAGCAAAATACCCACCACCCCTATAATTAATCCCTGCAAAGTAAATATCATCCTTATCCCCTTAGAGGATAGGCCCAGGGCTTTTAAGACACCGATATCCTTTGTCTTCTCAACTACCATGACAATTAACGTGCTGATAATATTAAAAGAGGCAACAAGTATAATTAAAGCTAGAATTATAAACATTACAAGCTTTTCCAGCTTTAAGGCGGCAAAAAAGTTCTGGTTTGCCTCTTGCCACGTTTTAAGACTGTAATTAAAACCTATAGTTCTAACGAGCTCTTCTTTTACTCTTGCCGCTAAATCCGGATCTTTTAACTTTATCGATATAGAGCTGAACTTGTTTGGCAAAGCAAAAATCAACTGCGCAGTCTTTAAATCCGTGAAAACAAGGTTAAGGTCGTAATCGTACATTCCAGAACTAAAAATACCAGAAACCCTTAAGATATGCTGTTTGCCTAAGGGTGAATAGAGAGTGATATTCGAACCTAAGGTAAGCCCAAGATAAGCCGCCAGCTCTTTTCCGATAATTATATTACCCTGCCCTAAATCGCCGAGGCTGCCCAAAAACAGATACTTGCTAATCTTAGTTACCTTCGCCTCTTGTTTAGGCTCAATCCCTTTTAAGCCTACAGCAAAAAACTTTTCCCCTTCCTTTAATAAAACCTGGCCCTGCAAGGCAGGGCTGATGACCTCCACATTCTTGTTAGAAACGAGCCTCTCTGAAAGAAGAGGATATTGAGAATTATCTATTGCCTCAAAACCGGTTAAGGTAATATGCGCCTGGTTACCGACAATCTTATCATGCAGCTCTCTGTCAAAACCTGTCATAACCGCAAGGACAACTATTAATGCCATCACCCCTATCGCAATACCTAAAACAGAGATAAAACTTATAAGCGATATAAATTTCTCTTTCCTTCTGGTTACCAGATACCTCCAACTTAGCATCAATTCTGTTTTCATATTATTCTGCTTTATGGCCGCAAAAGAGGAAAAAGAATGACCTCCCTTATGGAAGGCTGATTCGTTAACAGCATAACTAGCCTGTCTATCCCGATACCCAAACCTCCGGCAGGAGGCATGCCATGCTCAAGCGCCAGGCAAAACTCTTCATCTACGTCTTTTTTCTCTTCCGAAGCAAGCTCTTTTATCTCTTCCTTAAAACGCCTCCTTTGCTCAACCGGATCATTAAGCTCAGAGTAGGCATTTCCTACTTCTAGCCCTGCAATATAAAGTTCAAAGCGCTCGGAAACAAGGGGATTATCCGCCTTTGCCTTAGCTAAAGGGCAAAGCGAAGTGAAATAATCCGTAACAAATGTGGGATTTAATCCTATCCCCTCCTCAAGAACCTCTTCAATAATCTTGGTAATTTGAGTACGCGACAGCTTGCTTGCTTCTTTAGCAAAACCTTTCAGCTTGATCTTGCTTAGCATGGTTGCATCATCATCAGATGGCAAAATACCGAATTTGTCATGAACTAAATCGGCAAAAGAAACCCTCTTCCAGGGAAGAGAAAAATCTATTTCTTTATTTTGGTATTCAATCTTAAGCTTGCCATGCAGGCTTTGCGCTAAACTTACGATAAGGCTTTCGCTTAAATTCATCATACCCTGGCAATCAGAATATGCCTGGTAAACCTCTAACATAGTAAATTCCGGATTATGCCGGGTAGATACTCCCTCGTTACGGAAAGAGCGGTTTATCTCATAGACACGATCCATCCCTGCAACTAAAAGCTGTTTTAAATAAAGCTCGGGGGCAATTCTTAAGAAAAGATCCATACTGTATTCATTATGAAAAGTCTTAAAAGGCCTGCCTGCTGCGCCTCCGGCGATATAGTGCATCATCGGAGTCTCAACCTCCATAAAACCCTTTGCATCCAAGAAGTTTCTTAACTCCTTAATGAGCTTTGAACGAAATGAAAAAACTTTCCTTACTTCTTCATTAGATATAAGATCTAAGTACCTTTGCCGGTAACGCAAATCCACGTCTTTTAAGCCGTGCCATTTTTCCGGAAGCGGCCTTAAAGCCTTAGCCAGTATGGCAAGCTTTTCAACCTTAATGCTAGGTTCCTGGGTATGGGTCTTAAATAACTCCCCATAAACATAAATTATATCCGCAACATCCAGGTTCTGGTAGATAAAAAAGTTTTCTTCTCCTACAATATCGGCCTTAATGTAAAGCTGGATTTTTCCTGTAGAATCCCTTAAATCCAGGAAGGCTGCCTTACCATGCGCACGCTTTGCAGTAATCCGGCCGCAAAAACCTTTTTTTCCTGCCTCCTTAAAATCCTTAAGCGCCTCTCCAATAGAGGTGTGCACAGGGACACTGGAAGGATAAAGAGATAAACCCTTTCCGGTAAGTGCTTCTGCCTTAAGCCTTCTTTGCTCTATTAACTCGTTAAGTTCCATAATTTTTCCCGCTAAGCTAATTCTTAGCAGGCAAGATCCCTAAGCTATTCATAATCTATATATTTGGGATAATTATATAGCGGAATTGAGGTTATGTCAAAAGAAAAACAGTAGCTTCTCTTTAGCAAAAGTCCGGAATCTAAACGATCACATCCTGATTCCGGACCTCAAGAAATTGCAACTTTTGAATGCTACCTAGTTATTATATTCAGATAGGCGCTTAATACGCTTAAGCATATTGGGATGAGTGCTTAATATTTCCATCATCCTATCCCCCAAGCTTAAACTAATCTGTTTGCTTTTAAGTGTTGCCAGCTCATTTTGATCTATTGTGCCGCTTTTATCTAGATCCAGCTGAGAAAGCTCTTGTATCTCTCCTTTTGCCTTAGAGGGATCATTAAGGAAGAACGCCTTTAATCCTTCAGTCTCCTTTAAGGCTTCAGCATTCATTCTCGCAGAGCCATAAACAAGCTTATATAAACTTGAAGCCAATGCAGAAGGCTTGTTTCCCATAGCTATAGAACCGCGATCAGCAAAGTATTCACGGATACGCGAAGCATACAGCACAAGTAGATTAGTAATAAAATAAAAAATAAAAGCGGCAAATCCGATTAAAATTGTATTCCCCCGGCTATCCCTTCTTCTGCCAAAAAACAAAAATTGCCAGGCAATCCTATACATTATCATCGGTATTACTGAAAGAATGGTAATGGTAAGCACATCACGGTTTTTAATATGGGCTAGCTCATGCCCTAATACCGCCCTTAGCTCCTCATCCCCTAGGAGATTAAGAATACCCTGGGTAACACAAACCCTTCCGTCTCTGATACTCCTGCCAAAGGCAAAAGCATTGGGTATAGCTATCTGGGCTATGCCTATCCTAGGCATAGGCATATTAGCCCTATTGCTTAAACTCTCTACCATCTGAAAGAGCCGCGGATTATCCTGTCTATTTATATATCTAACCCGCATACTCCACTCAACTATCTTAGGCCCTATCATATACTGCACAAGCATCATCAATAAAGAAATAGCTAGATAAAAGTAGAAACCGGATATATGCAAGAATTGAGTGCCTAAAACAACCAGCAATGCATATATAAACCCGAATAGTATTGTTACCAATAACCACATCCTTAACTGAAGTGACAACATAGTGAATTTACCTCCTCTTTAAAGAATAATTTTTTATCAACCTCTCCAAATTAAAAATATACCAAGGCCCAAAAAAGTAACAGCCATGAGTATCTTGACTGCAGACATATGCCTCTTAAGC
>CAZAPC010000032.1:0-10305 GCA_964486875.1 uncultured Planctomycetales bacterium | reverse complement strand
CTCTATCCCCTCCCTCAGGCCCTAAATCAATAATATAATCAGTGCTTTTAATAACCTCAAGGTTATGCTCAATCACTATCACTGTATTGCCTTTATCTACTAACCTTTGTAAAACCGCAATCAGTTTCTCCACATCCGCAAAATGCAAACCTGTAGTAGGCTCATCAAGTATATAAAGAGTGCTGCCGGTTGCGCGCTTACTTAACTCTGAGGATAGCTTAATCCGCTGCGCCTCTCCTCCTGAGAGTGTTGTAGCTGCCTGGCCAAGCTGTATATAGCCTAAGCCTACATCATATAGGTAAGAGAGCACGTTATTAATCTTAGGTATATTCCCAAAGGTGCCAAAGGCCTCTTCTACAGTCATCTCCAAAACGTCTGCAATGGATTTACCTTTGTATTTTATGCCAAGAGTAGCGTCATTAAACCTTGCGCCCTTACAAACATCGCACTTAACGTAAACCTCAGGCAAGAAATGCATCTCTATTCTCTTAATACCGTCTCCCTGACAGGCTTCACAACGGCCGCCCTTCACATTAAAAGAGAACCTGCCCGGAGAATAACCTCTTGCTTTAGCCTCAGGGATAAGGCTAAAAATATCCCGGATATGGTTAAATACTCCGGTATACGTAGCGGGATTTGAACGCGGTGTCCTTCCTATAGGAGATTGATCAACAACGATAACCTTGTCTATATACTCTGCCCCTAACAGTTTCTTAAAATCCCCCGGCTTTTCTTTAGACTGGTAAAGCTTTTGGGAAAGCGCACGGTATAATATTTCATCAATGAGCGTAGACTTGCCTGAACCTGATACGCCGGTTATGCCGATAAAAGTGCTCAAGGGAAAACGCACATCTATGCTTTTAAGATTATGTTCTCTGGCACCTTTAATCTCCAGGAATTTCCTACCTTTTAAGCTTCTTCTTTCAAGCGGTAAATTTATTTTAAGTTCTCTCCTCAAATATTTAGCCGTAAGTGAGTTTTTATCCTTGAGGAGTGCATCTTTATCCCCTGCAAAAACAACCGCCCCGCCATGCCTTCCTGCCCCGGGGCCTAAATCCACAATATAGTCTGCAGAGCGTATAGTAGCTTCATCGTGCTCAACTACGATTAAAGTATTACCGAGATCCCTTAAAGATTGCAAGGTGGATAAAAGCTTAGCGTTATCTTTCTGATGTAATCCGATACTGGGCTCATCCAGCACATAGAGAACGCCTACAAGCCCGGAGCCAACTTGTGTCGCAAGCCGTATCCGCTGCGCCTCTCCTCCGGAAAGGGTGGAGCTTTTTCTGTCTAGGGTAAGATAATCCAGGCCCACATCAATACAGAATTTTAGTTTACGGGTTATCTCCTTTAACGCCTGATCTGAAATCAGCTTTTCTTTTGCGGTTAATTCCAAGCCGGAGAAAAAACTATGCGCGGACTTAACAGACATTTGCGTCACTTCCCAAATATTCTTACCCTTGACCTTAACTGCTAGGCTCTCTTTCTTTAAACGTCCGCCTTTACATAAAGGGCATGGAAGGCTAGACATGAACCTTGATATCTCCTCTTTCAGGTAATCGCTGTCGGTTTCCTTAAAGAGCCGGCCTAAATGCGGAATTACGCCTTCAAACGGCTTATTCCCGATAATTTCATCCGTGCCGTAAAGTACCGCTTTTTGCGTATCTCTGCTTAACTTATGGAAAGGGGTATCCAGGCTGAAATTTAATACAGAAGCTAATTCGCGTATCAACCAACGGTAATAAAGTATGTAGCCTCTGCCGCCGCGTTTCCATGGCGCCAGGGCACCGGAATTAATAGATTTTGTTTTATCGGGAATTACCAGATCCGGATCAAACTTAAGCTTATTGCCTAAACCGTTACATTCAGGGCATGCCCCATAAGGAGAATTAAATGAAAAAATGCGCGGCTCAACTTCAGAATAACTTATCCCGCATTTTACGCAAGCATACTCTTCGCTAAATGCAGTCTCGCCTGAGCTTCTGGAAATTATGACATTCCCCTTCCCTACCTTAAGGGCAGTTTCTATAGAATCGGTGAGCCTCGGGAGCACCCCGCCCTTTATGGTTAACCTGTCCACCACAACTTCAATGGTATGCGCTTTATAACGTGCTAATTTTAATTTTACCGGTAGCTCATAAATCTTGCCATCAATACGTACGCGCGCAAACCCTGCTTTCTGGATTGAAGAAAATGTATCCCTGTATTCCCCCTTCTTCCCCTTAACCAGGGGAGCAAGGATATTTATCTGGGTACCTGAAGGCAAAGAAACAATTTTCTCTACAATTTCCTGCGCGCTCTGCCTTTGTACAGGCCTCTGACATTTATGGCAATATACCCTGCCTATGCGGGCAAAGACTATCCTCAAATAATCGTATATTTCTGTCTGGGTCGCCACAGTGGAACGGGGGTTTCCAGCTGCTGACCTTTGCTCAATTGCTATTGAAGGAGACAGGCCGGAGATATATTCTAAATCCGGTTTCTGAAGTTGTTCTAAAAATTGCCGCGCGTAGCTGGAGAGGCTCTCAACAAACCTGCGCTGGCCTTCGGCATAAATAGTATCGAATGCAAGGCTGGATTTGCCTGAACCGGATAACCCGGTAACTACGATAAGTTTATTTCGCGGAAGCTTAAGGCTTATGTTCTTAAGGTTATGCTCTTTGGCTCCACGGATAATTATTGAATCATAACTCATAATTCCTGCCCGGCTATAAAACTGGGGGACGGTTCTGTCTGTCAACCAACCAGCACCGTCCCCTTGTTTTTTAAAGAAGAGGGATTATCTCTTTTTCTTCTTTTTCCCGCCTCTCTTCATCTTGGCGCATGATACGTCGCCTTTTTTATCAAGGAAATAAAGGTACCCTTCTTTTCTCTTAATTCCGCATTTGGCTACCTTTTTCCTTCCGCCGCCTTTTTTAGAACCTCTGGCCATTTTGGCGCAAGAGACATCACCCTGCTTGTCAATAAAATAGAGGAAACCCTTCACCCTCTTGATTCCTAACTTTACTAATTTCTCTGCCATATTTTTAATTCACCCCCTTCCCTTTGTTTAATTATGTGCCGATTATTACCGGCTCCAAAATCCGTTTTAATACCGCAGCAGCCGAAAGCACCGCCAGATAACTTGTCTTAGGATTATCCGGATGCAGGACGTTCTCAGTGCGCGTGAAGATATTACCGGCGCTAGATTTAATTCTCACTTCATGTATATTCCTGTTAACCTTAGGCGAAGCGACTATCTTTACCTTAGTCTTACGAATACCTATACCAGATAAGCTTAGTACCGCGGCAACATTAATATTCTGAGGGAAATACCTTACTGCGTCTTCTGCGCTACCGGAGAATAATACCGCTTCTTTCTTAAGGCCGGATAAACTTACACCCTTGCCTTTAAGATATTCAACGCCTTTAAAACCTGAAGGATTTTTAGTGGTAATAAGAGTTACGCTCTGAACCCTGTTAATCTTTGCCGCCTTTAGCGCATCTATGCCCGAGAGTGCTCCGCTGGGTATATAAATCTTACGGTTATTCTCAACGGCCAATTTATAGAGCACGGGGAAACCGCGCACTATACCTCCTACGCTCATAACCATAATATCCTTCTTTGCCTTAAGCGCTATAGCAGCAATATCAAAAGAGGATTTTGCCGATGCAGCCTCAATCACAAGGTCGGATCTTTTAATTAAAGCCTTTAGGCTTTTAGCTGCTAGTGATTTTTTCCCCACTTTTTGAGCCAAAATAACCGATTTAAAATTATCCAGGTCGTAAATTGCCGCCAGCTGCGCCTGCCGCAAGAAATTATTAGCAACATATTCAGCCAAAGAGCTCCCGATAGCCCCACAACCAACAATTCCTATTTTTATTCTTTTCATCTTATTGGTAACGGTTCTTAAGCCGTATGTAAGTTCTCCCCAAACAGGGGACACTTTTAGATTGAGTTAAGAACCGTCCCTGATTATTAAGTTGTCGATTAAACGCGTTTTACCGATACGCACTGCTAAGGCAATAAGGCAACCGTTCACTATTCTTTTAACCGGATTAAGATTAACTACATCCACGATCTCTATATAGTCTATCCTTGCGCTCTTTTTTCTGACAATAAGCTCTCTCATCCTGCGCATAATTCTTTTTGTATCCCGTGCGCCATTATTGATTAAAAGCCCAGCGAGTTTTAACGCCTGCGATAAAACTACAGCTTCCTTTCTTTCCCTGCTATTTAAATAAACATTCCTTGAGCTCATCGCAAGGCCGTCTTTTTCGCGTATAATAGGCATTACCCGCACTGTTACCGGGATATTCAAATCCTCGACCATCCTCTTGATAATAACCGCCTGCTGGGCGTCCTTCTGGCCTAAATAAAGTTTTCCCGGATGGATAAGATTAAGAAGTTTTGCCACAATAGTAACTACCCCCCTGAAATGCCCGGGCCGGGATTTGCCACATAAGACTTCGCTTAATCCTTCGACATTAACATAGGTACGATGCCCACGGGAATATAGGTCCTTAGGATCAGGATAAAAAACATAATCCACGCCCTCTTTACGGCATAGAGCCAAATCCTTTTTTAGCGGACGGGGGTATTTCTTGAAATCTTCACCAGGGCCAAACTGCGCAGGGTTAACGAAAATACTCACAACCACAAAATCATTATCTTTTCGCGCCTGCCGGACCAAACTTAAATGCCCTTTATGCAAAGCACCCATAGTCGGCACAAAACCGATTGACTTGTCTCTGCACTTATTCAACTCCTCAGATATTTTTCGAGGGCTCTTGATTAATCGCATATAACTTCAGATAACGGCGCTATAACAAAGTCCCGCTTAAACATGCGCGGGTGAGGAATTATTAAGCCTTTAGCCTTAATAACCTTTAAACCATAGAGTAATATATCCATATCTATTATACGCGGGCCGTAACGAACTGTTTTTACCCGGCCAAGCCTATTTTCAATATCTTTTATCTTCTTAAGGAGGACAGGAGGCGAAAACGAAGTTTTTATTTTTGCGGCAGCATTAAGATAATCCGGTTGCCCCTTAGGACCGCCCAGGGCTTTTGACTTAAACAAAGAAGAGACTTTTAAAACTCTTAATCCTTTCAATCTTTTTAGCTCTCTGATAGCCAACTCAATATTCTTCTTTTTCTCCCCTAAATTTGAACCTAAAGCGATATAACAGATTTCCATTGATTTTATATTTTAGCTACTATAATTTCTTTAGCCGCTCAAGCGCTTCTTTTATTCTCTCACTAGGCACAGTAAGCGCCATGCGGATATATCCTTCGCCATACCTGCCAAAACCTATCCCCGGAGTTGCCACAATATCAGCTTTATCCAAAAGTAATGCCGCAAATTCTATGGAATTATATTTCTTAGGAGTCTTAATCCAGACATAAAATGCCGCTTTTGGATTTCTCGCCTGCCAGCCTAGAGACTGCAACCCGCCGACTAACAGATCACGCCTTTCCTGATAAATGGCATTCATATTCTTTATATGCTTATCCGGGCCCTCTAATGCCGAAACAGCCGCTATTTGAACTGCGGAGAAAATACCGGAATCAATATTTGATTTTACTTTACCCAATGCGCTTACAAGCTTCTGGTTACCGCACGCCCAACCAACACGCCATCCGGTCATATTATAAGTTTTTGAAAGCGAGTGGAATTCCACAACCAGATCCTTTGCGCCGGCTATCTCTAGCATACTAGGCGGCCTGTAGCCCTCATAACTCATCTCTGAATAAGCAATATCAGAGACAATGATAATCCTATGCTTTTTTGCAAAAGAAATCGCCTGCCGGTAAAAATCTTTGCTTGCGGTTGCACCGGTAGGATTATTAGGATAATTCAGGAACATTATCCTTGCCTTCTTTATCACTCTTTTGGGAATCTTCTGTAAGTCCGGGAGGAATGAATTTGAGTCCAAAAGCGGCATAAGGCTAACGTTTCCCCCTGCCAGTATAGTACCCCCTTTATAAGGAGGATAGCAAGGATCGGGAACAAGAGAATAGTCTCCTTGATTCAAGAATGCCAGGGGAAAATGCGCAATACCTTCTTTTGAGCCGATTAAAGGAAGAATCTCAGTATCAGGATTTAAGGTTACGCCGAACCTCTTGCTGTACCAGGAGGCGATTGACCGTCGTAAAATAGGCATCCCCTGGTCAAGCGCGTAACGGTGATTAACCGGATCGAGCGCCGCCCGGTATAATGCATCAATTATATACTGTGGAGTAGGTTGGTCAGGGTCGCCAATCCCCAAATCAATAATATCCCGACCCTCTGCGCGCGCTTTTCTTTTTGCCTTATCGATTTCCAGGAATAAATAAGGCGGCAAAGCTTGCAATTTTTTAGAAAGCTTGAAATTCATTATATACTCTCCTAAATTCTAGGGGCAGCCCCCTAGGCTCATATTGTTGCTGGCTTTCTCCGGGGACAGTCCCTACTTCAATACGTCTTGCATTGAATATAACCCTGCCGGCTTACCAAACACCCACTTAGCCGCCTTTAAAGCTCCTAAGGCAAACAAGTCGCGCGAATGCGCTTGATGTTTTATCTCAATGCGCTCGGAATTTCCGCAGAAGATAACCGTATGGTCTCCCACAATATCCCCCAAACGGATAGAATGAGTAGGTATATCTTTTTTTGCCGCATCGGTCAAGACCTGCACCAGCTTCTTTGCGGTGCCCGAAGGGGCATCTTTCTTAAACTTATGGTGCGCCTCAACTATTTCAATACTATAATCTAACCCGAGCCTTTTAGCTATATCAGGAAGCATGCTAAATAGTGTGTTTACCCCTATGCTGAAATTCGGGGAGAAAACAATCGGGATTAATTTTGAGACTTCAGATACCTTGTCAAGCTGTCCATCGCTTAAACCGGTAGTCCCCAACACAAGGGGTTTTTTATATTTAGCCGCGTAGTCAAGGCTCGAGTCTACTGCCTCGGCAATCGTAAAATCAATAAACACGTCGACAAGAAAAAGGCCATCCGGGTTTGAAGATATTTTAAGCTTACCCATTTCTCTCCCGATCGCCGGGGTCCCTTTTTTCTCTAACGCTAAGGCGATCTCGAAATCTTTGCTCTGCGAGGCAAGATCAAATATGCGCCTGCCCATTTTTCCGCAAGCACCGGCAATGCCAAGCTTAATTACATTCTGGTTTATATTCATATTGCTCTCCTAAATTCCAGGGACAGTCCCCTAGGTTTATATCTTTGCTAGCCATCTTCGGGGACAGTCCCTGGGAATATCCCTGCGTTATTTTAACAACCCGTATTTAGTTATTTGAGCAGTCCGTAATCTATTAATGCCTTCTTTAATTTTTCCAGGCTTTCAGAGGACATTGAAGACATCGGCAACCTTAAATCCGGATCACACATACCTAATAACCCCATTGCTGTTTTTACCGGAATAGGGTTAGTTTCTATAAACAGTGCCTTTATTAAAGGCAGTAATTTATAATGTACCCTCTGCGCCTCTTTAATATCTCCTTCCATGAATGAATTGACTAAATCGGCGGTATCGGCAGGAACAATATTCGCCGCTACAGATATAACCCCTATTCCTCCTATACTTAAAACAGGAAGCGTTAAACTATCGTCTCCGGAGATTAATTGGAAATTCAAAGGACAAATGGCTTTAATCCGCGACATCTGGTCAAGGTTACCAGAGGCTTCTTTTACCGCAACGATATTCTTACAGCTAGAAGCAAGCCTGGCAATTGTCTCGGGCTCAATATTCACCCCGGTGCGCCCGGCAATATTATAAAGGATAATCGGAATTTTTACGGAATCGGCGATAGATTTAAAATGCTCATAAAGCCCCTTTTGTGTCGGACGATTATAGTAGGGAGAGACCTGTAAAGATCCGTCTGCCCCTGCTAAAGCAGCATGCTTGGTAAGCGCCACTGCCTCATCAGTTGAATTTGAACCTGTGCCTGCGATAACCGGGACTCTTTTCCTGGCCTGCTCAATAGCAATCTCTATAACCCGTTCATGCTCCTCAAAAGAGAGAGTTGCGGATTCTCCGGTAGTCCCGCACGGCACAATGCCGCTTGAACCGTTTTTAATCTGAAACTCGATTAGCTCTTTAAACTTTTTCTCATCAATTTTGCCGTCTTTAAACGGCGTAACCATGGCTACAATTGAGCCCTTAAACATAGTATTCCCCCTTGTAAACTTTTCTTACGCTGCCTTCAAGCCAAACATTTTTGAATGTGCCTTTAGACTTATCAAAATAAACCCTCAATACCTCCCCGCTTCGGGTTTTAACGTCAATAGCCCCGGAAGATGAAGGCATTAAGTTATAAGCTGTAACCAGCGCCGAAGCTACAGAACCTGTACCGCAGGCAAGGGTCTCTCCCTCAACCCCTCTTTCATAAGTACGGACACATACGCAATCCTTACTCGACGGCTCAACAAAATCTACATTCGTACCCGCGGGAGAAAATCTTTTATGAAAACGCACCTTCCTGCCTATTCCATCTACATCAATATTGTTTAACCCGCTGACAAAGATTACCGCATGCGGGACTCCGGTATTAATAAAGTTTATTCTTAACTTCCTTCCGCCAATATTAACCGGCAAATTTAATTTAAGGCCATTAGGGTCAGTAAGCCTTATCTTTACATTGTTACCTTTAATCCGGCACTCGATAATCCCGGCTTTTGTTTCAATATTTACTTTTGACTTACCTGCTTTCTGGTTTTTGGCCTGCCAGAAAGCAGCACATCTAGCTCCATTACCGCACATCTCTGCCTCTGAACCGTCGGAATTAAAAACCCTCATCCTAACGCTGGCCTTGCTGGACTTCTCCATCAGGAGCAAGCCATCTGCGCCAATACCAAACTTTCTATTGCATAAACCTTTAGCTAAAAGGCTCAGATTTAAGTTCCGGCCCTTAAGCTTTCGGGAATCGACTACCGCAAAATCATTCCCGGATGCGACCATTTTAGTAAAAATAATTTTATGCATACTTACCAGCCTAAAAGAAAAGGAGGTATAAGTTCATTACGAACTAGATCTTCATAAACCTCTCTTCTCCTGATAATAAATACCCTATCTTTCAATACCATAACCTCTTCTGCCCTGCGCCGAGAATTATAATTGCTGGACATACTAAAACCATAGGCGCCGGAACCCATAATCGCAATAAAATCACCCTCTTTAAGCTTAAGCAGCATCCTTTCTTTAGCGAAGAAATCGCCGCTTTCGCATATAGGCCCTACAATATCGACTTTCTCTTTTATTCTTTTACCTGCATTGTTTAAAGGCAATATGCTATGACGGGCATTATAAAGGGAGGGCCGGATGAGATCATTCATTCCGCCGTCTACGATAACAAATTTTTTCTTGGGCGTATTTTTAACATATAAAACTTTTGTAACCAGTATGCCGGAGTTTCCGGAGATGAACCTGCCCGGCTCCATGATTATCTTCAGCCCTGTTTTTTTAAGCAAAGGCATCACCTTTTGGGCAAATCTCTGGGCTGTCTGCGGAGATTCTCTATCATAGACTATACCCAGGCCTCCTCCTATATTAAAATACTCAAGGGTTATCCCGTCACTTTTAAGGGAGTTAATAAATACGGCTACTTTATTAATTGCTGCGATATAAGGCGAAGGCTCGGTTATCTGCGAACCTATATGTATATGCAGGCCTGAAATCTTTATATTTGAAAAAACACGCCGCATAAGAAGGATCTGCCGTGCGCTTTTTAAATCAATCCCGAATTTATTGGTAATCTTACCGGTAGTAATATATTTATGCGTCTTCGGCTCTACGTCCGGGTTGATGCGTATCGCCACATTCGTAGTCTTGTCCAATTTACGCGCTATTTTATTAATTAACTCCAACTCAGAGAGAGACTCGACATTAAAAAAGAGAATGCCTTTTTTTATCGCCTCTTCTATTTCTTTTTCTGTTTTACCCACCGAGGCGTATACAATTTTTTTAGGATCACACCCTATTTTAAGCGCGCGGTACAATTCCCCGCCTGAGACTATATCGAGGCCCGCGCCCCTGTCAACTAATGACCGGAGGATTGCAAGATTAGAATTGGCTTTTACCGAATAGCATATAAGCGGGAGGATAGGTTTAAACGCCTGTTCTAATTTTAGAAAGTGGCTGATTAAAGTATGGTAACTATATATATAAAGCGGAGTACCGAACCTTTTAGCCAAGTCCTCAACTTTTATATTTTCGCAAAAAAGTTTATTGTTTTTATAAGAAAATTCGTGCATGCGCCTCTCTTACATTGATAATGCCGCGCTTATTGCGCCGCAAAACGTTTATGCCACCTATTGATTTGGCT
>CAZAPC010000031.1:7694-10680 GCA_964486875.1 uncultured Planctomycetales bacterium | reverse complement strand
CTCAAAATCTCCTTTTTTACCTCTTCATAGGCCAAAGGATCAATAATACCGTAAATCTCTTGCGCCTTACGTAGAAACTCCCTGCTTTTACTGTTTCTGGACAATCGCTTATATAATATTCCCAAGCTATATGAGGCTGCCGCTATATCCGGCCTTGACCTAATCTCTTCGGCAATTTCCAGGGCAAGCTTAAAGCTATTCTCGGCATCAACAAAATTATCCATCTCAAGATACAACTCTCCAATCATATTATAATCTGAAGTCAGGCTCAATTTATTCCCCTGGGATTGATCAATTCTTAAACCCTCAAGATAGTAATTTAGGGCCTTTTCATACTGTTTCTCAAAGGAATAAAGCTCTCCTAAATTAAAATAGCAATCGCTAAGCTCATTTTTAAGGCTGAACTTTTCAAAAAGCATCCGGCTTTTACGGTAAAATTCCTCAGCCGAAGCAAGATCATTCTTCTCGCTAAAAACTAAGCCAATATCAAAATAATCACAGGCCAGATTATAACGATGCGCTTCTAAATGCTGCCTCTGCCTGTTTATCTCCGAGCTCTTAGTCAACAACTCCAGGGCAAGGTCATAGTTTTGTTTATCAATATTCCAGACTGCAAGCTTTCTTAAGGCAATCGCCTGATTTAACCTATCATTTGTCTTACGGCTGAGATTAATGCCTTTCTCGTAGAAATCTTTTGCCCTCTGGTATTCGCCATCCAAATGATAAAACCACCCCAGCGATATATAGGCTGATGCTAAATGTTTATCGTCCTTATTTCTCTGGGAAGCTATTATATAATCAAAGTAATATTTTATTGCTTTATCCTTTCCGCCTATACGATGGGAGGCATCCGCGAGTATAGGATAGACTGCCAATAGGTCCTTATCCTTGGCAACAGCCCGTTCCGCGGTTAGTAGCGCTTCCCGGTTAGCGCCTTTAGCGAGAAACTTTTGGGACCTTAAAAAAAGTATGTACGCACTGGGATTAATCGTAGGGAGAAACAGGCACAAAGATATTATAAGGAATATTAATGCCAGTACTGAAAGAGAACGGAAGATTATCTTCCCGGGTAAACGCAGCTTCCTTTTAACCCTTATTACCTTAGGCTTAAACATGGTAAACTCCGGGTCTCCGTAAAGAAGGTAATTTGTCCAGTGCAAAGAAGATAACCCATAATCATTGACGAGCCTTATCCTTGCCAGGCGCAATGAGAGGCCCAGGGATTTTCCGAGAAGTAAATTATGGTAAAATTCTTTTGCAAAGCTGAGACTTGCTTTATCCTCTATCTTTTTTATGGCACCGATGTAATGCCGCACCCCTGAAAATAAGAAAGCAGAAGCAAGAGAATAATTCTTCTTCTGATAATCACTCTCCAGCTCCTCTTCCTTTATTAATTGCTGCGCAGAATGACAGGCGTTAGAAAATATAAGCGCGGGAAGCGACAAGCCTGACCCCAACTTTAAGATATCCTGAATACTGAAATTCCCGTCTTTTAAAACCCACCCGCTCTCCTTAGGGCTGTGGCAATTATGTTCGCAATGACCGGCAAAATGCACAATATCATAATCGCAAATGTTTTTCTTTATGTATAACCTGTCGATATCCGTAGATTTAAAATCAATGCGTATATTCTTACGCCTGCGGTCAAATTGGTTCTTTATGCTTACCCCCTCGAGATAAGCGCCTTTTAAATCATTAGTAGGGTTGGCTAAAATAAGCATCTTAAAGACATGCCCCAAGCTGCGGTAGCTTAAAAAAGGAAGACTGGACTTAGTTTTTACTAATCTCCCGATGTTAAAATTTAGCGCTAAGAAATTTGACCCGTCGTAAAGAAGCTCCCAAGGTATGAATATAAGCTCTTCATCCATTTCAATAAGAAGGCTAGAATCTGTGCCCCCCTTAAGCTTTTCTTTAACCGGACGGGTAAACAGACAATCCCAAAGCGCGTATCCAGTTTTTTGAAGGCTGTTAAGTACCCCGGGACTGCTAATACTGGATTTATTCAAGAAAAGGGTTATATCCTGGCAAAGCCTGCCAACTTCCGAGAAATCTACCCTATGCTGGCTATAGTGCCTTAGGGTAGCGACGATCTCCCTGCGGCTTGAAATGCTCATCTTAAGCATTCCGCCTTCACGGGTAACTTCCAAAATCAGGACGCTTTCTCCAGGCATTCTTAAGCCCTTACTTCAATAAACACAGCGGCAAGATTTTTATCTAAATCCGATATGTCAATTCTGTATTTCCCTAAAATGACATGCTCAAAAGTAACGCTTCCGGCATCATTCAGATAAGACTCAAGTTCAACCCCTTCCTTAAATAAGGTTACCCGCAAATCCCTAATTACCGTCTTACTCTGCTTATCCTTTACTTCTATATTAATATTAAAATATTCATTGGTTTTATTTTCGACCCTTACCCTGACCCTTATATTTTCAAAATCTTTTAAGATTACAACCTCATCCCTAAAACCGCCTATATTACGGCTGCGCAAGACTCCCGCGGGGATTAACTCCTGGCCCATAAGGATATCGCCGCTGGCCTTAACCAACTCAAACGCCTTATCCTTAAGCTTCAGAAAAATCTCAAGCGCAGGTAAAACCTTTATCCCCAGCTTATCTTTTACAGAATCAACCAAAGCAAACGAAGGCTCATTCTCCATAGCAAGTTCTGCAACCAGACTCAACCCCAAAACCTCGGAACACTCCTGGCAATGAATAATATGCTGCCTCACCTCATCAGCTCTCTCAATTGATAGTTTACCTTCTATAAAAGCAGCCAGGTCCTCCTCGTCCAGATGAGAATTATCAGGATGACGACGCTTCCATCCTCTATATGCCAGCTTAATCAAACCTTCCAGGTTTTCTTCCATTCTTATACCTCTCCCCTTATAATAGACGAAACAAAGCCAGAAATCTAACTTAAAAAACCCTTATCCTTAAAACAATCCCTCAACCTGTCTATTATACGTGCCTTTCTCATATCAATA
>CAZAPC010000031.1:0-7684 GCA_964486875.1 uncultured Planctomycetales bacterium | reverse complement strand
AATAGCTCCACGCGAGATATTCAGAAGGCTCCTTAAATCTTCAAGGCCTACCCCCTGGTTAATATTCAACTCTAAAAGAAACTTATCTTCGTTGCTTAATAGTTCAATACAATAGTCTAGGACTTTTAGCCTTTCCTGCATAGAAAGAATATCACCGACAGGCAGAGAACTATCTACTAGCATATCCTTAAGGCTTGCGCCATCTTCTGTTTCGGAATCAATGGAGATCTTAGGTTTGATTTTGCGAAGATAATCGCGGGTAAAATTTATGGTGAGCTGCCGTATCCAGGTGGCAAGTGTACAACCGTTTTTTGCCTTAAAACTCCTTAAACGCTTGCAGCTATCTTCAATGATGAAAGCAAAAAAACTCTGGAATATATCATCTACATTCTCTGTATAAAGGTTAAGGCCTTTTACCCTTAAAACATGGTGAATATAATTATATATCAGGCGGGAATAACGTTTCAGGAATTCTTCTCTGGCTGGAATGTCCCCTTGCACAAATTTATGGACGAAATCCAAGTCATCCATAAAGTTATTGTACCACAACAACCTTTAAAAGCAACTGAATTTAGGGACGGTTCTCAAGCCAAAGGAAAAGTGTCCCCTTTTTGGGGACAGTTTTAGATTAAGTTGAGAACCGTCACCGAATTTATTTAAAGAAGCTATTTTTTAGAACAAACGAAGCAAAAACAATAGACACCATAGACATAAGTTTGATCAATACGTTTAAGCTCGGACCTGAAGTATCCTTAAAGGGATCGCCAACAGTATCTCCTACTACGCCTGCTTTATGGGCATTTGACCCTTTTCCTCCATGGTGACCTTCTTCTATATATTTCTTGGCATTATCCCAAGCTCCCCCTGAATTAGCCATCATCACCGCTAAAACAAAACCTGAAGCCAAAGCGCCCATAAGAAGCCCTGCCTGCCCCTCAACCCCAATTAAGATACCAGTTAAGATAGGAGCAATTATTGCCAACAGAGAGGGCATAATCATCTCTTTCTGCGCAGCTACAGTTGCAATGCTTACACAACGGGCATAATCCGGCTTGGCTTTACCTTCCATAAGACCAATTATCTCTTTAAACTGCCTACGCACCTCAATAACAATCTTACCTGCTGCCCTTCCTACTGCGCGCATCGTCATGGCGCAAAATAGAAAAGGAAGCATTGCGCCTAAGAATAATCCTACTAAAACCGTAGGATTCATAATGCTCAAGGCCATCTCTTTACCATACATAGCTATCTGGTCTTTGAATGCGGCGATCAAAGCAAGGGCAGTAAGCGCAGCTGAGCCAATAGCAAATCCTTTTCCGGTTGCTGCAGTTGTGTTTCCCAAAGAATCTAAAGCATCGGTCCTTTTTCTTACCTCAGGTGGAAGATGCGACATTTCAGCATTTCCTCCAGCATTATCAGCCACTGGCCCATAAGCATCAGTAGCTAAAGTAATACCTAACGTAGAAAGCATCCCTACTGCAGAAATAGCTACACCGTAAAGCCCGATACCAAAGGTTGCCGGATCACTAACTCTCCCCCCGGACAAAATAAAACTCACTAATATAGCAGCACATACTACAATAACCGGAATTGCTGTAGACATCATCCCTACAGCAATTCCGTTAATAATAACGGTTGCCGGGCCGGTTAACGAAGAATCCGCAATTGAGCGGGTAGGAGGAAAACCGCTGGAAGTATAAAATTCGGTCACTAACCCTATAATAACGCCTGCAACCAAACCCGAAATAACCGCCCAATATACGCCCATATACTGCTGGCCTAACACACCTTTAACCAGAAAATAAGCTATTGCCGCTACTAATATTGAACTAACAAATACTCCCTTTCTTAAAGCTGCCAATAATACTTTCTGCGAAGCCTCTTCTTTACTTTTTACGAAGAAAGTCCCCACGATAGAAGCAATAACTCCAACAGCTGCCATAACCAAAGGAACGGTTACCCCGGCTAGCCCTAAACCAGCAGAAACGCCTAAAGCCGAAGTAGCAACAATTGAGCCCACATAGGACTCATAAAGGTCAGCGCCCATCCCCGCAACGTCGCCGACGTTATCGCCAACGTTATCCGCGATGACTGCAGGATTTCTCGGATCATCTTCTGGTATCCCTGCCTCAACTTTTCCGACGAGATCCGCCCCAACATCCGCTGCCTTGGTAAAGATCCCTCCGCCAACCCTGGCAAAGAGTGCCTGGGAGCTGGCACCCATACCAAAACAAAGCATAGTTGAAGTTATCGCAGCAATCTTATCTATCCCTAAGGGAGTAGGATTCTTAGTATAATACCAGTCTAGAAAATAATACCATATACTTAGGTCTAAGAGACCTAAGCCTACTACAGTAAGACCCATAACCGCTCCGCTTGAGAAAGCGACACGAAGCCCTGAATTCAGGCTCTTTTGAGCTGCGCAAGCAGTACGGCTTGATGCCTGAGTAGCAATACTCATACCTATAAAACCGGATAAACCTGAAAATAAACCTCCCGTAAGAAACGCAAAAGGGACAAATATAACCAGATAACTCTTAAAAGAAAGCGCTAAAAGGATGCAAAAAACCACTGCGAAAAATATAGAAACCCCCAGATATTGCCTTTTTAAATACGCATTTGCCCCGGTTCTTACAGCCAGAGCAATCTCTTTCATTCTATCATTACCTTCATCCCTTTTAAGGATTGAAACGGCAAGATACGCCGCGAACATAAGCGCTACAATTGAACCAGCAGGTGCTAAAATTAACAAATCAACCCCTCCCATTTTCTATTTCCTTCCTTTCTTTTAAATAAATTAAAATTATAAATTAACAATAAATAATTAGGGGTATGTTAACATCAAAATTTGCTTTGTCAACCTATTTTATGACTTTACCTTCCACATCAATAGCATTATCCCTCTTGCCGGCATTATTTACCCTAGAGATAATCTTTCTGCTTAAGATATACGAATAAATCATTAACGCAATTATTAATAATATCTCAATGAGTGCCCAGGCCCTGACGCTAAAAAATATCCACCCGAAAAAAAGGTTAAGTATTATTAAAAATGGCAGGAGACAACCACCTCTATATAATAGGGTCACTTAAATTTCTCCCAATGTAAAATCTCTTTAAGCGGTTTTTTATCAACAATTCTGAAAGCTTCTTTATCCTGCGGGTATCCTAGGGCAATTAAGCTTACAAGCTTCAGCTCTTTTGGGGCATTCAACATACGAGAAACATCCAAAGAGTACGGTTTTTTATCTCCGGCAACCCAACAAGAACCTATGCCTAAAGCAGTTGCGGCGTTTAAAATGTTAATCGTAGCCGCACAACCATCTTCTAAATAATATTTTGTATCTTCGCAAAAAACAACGATACAGGCTTTAGCAGAAACAACCAGCCTCGCATTTTCGCCGAGTTCTCCAATCGCCTTTAACATTTTAGAATCAGTTATTATGATAAAATTCCATGGTTGCACATTTCTAGCGGTAGCCGCGTATCTTGCAACATCAACTAATATTTCTAAATCTTCTTTAGGTATCTGTTTATCCTGGAATATACGTACGCTTCTTCTTTTCTTTAGAACTTCCAGCACATCCATCTATCTCTCCTTTTCCAGGGACACCCAATCTGCTAAAGCTATGGGTGTCCCCACATGGGGACAGCCTCCCGATTGGCAGATTGGGTGTCCCTAAAGTTGGGCGCGGATTTCTTCAGGAATTGCTTTAGGCTTTAAGAATTTATCAACACAAACAAGGGTAGTCTTTGCTTTAGTAGTTATTAATCCGTTTTGATTCTTTACTTCGTGCTCAAAGGCCATTCTTACCGCTGACATAGCGCTAACTTTAGTAGTAATATCAAGAGTGTCTCCGTAAACCGCAGGTGCCTTATAATCGACTTCCTGCCTGGCAACTACAAACATCGTACCAGAATCAGCAAGCTCCTTTATAGAAAAACCGCATTGGGCAAAATACTCCGTACGCGCCTCTTCAAAAAAGTTAAGGTAATTAGCGTAATAAACCACTCCTCCGCAATCAGTATGGTGATAATGGATCCTAATCCGCATCCGTTTTTCTTCCGTTATTGACTTTCTTTATTGCCATATCTATAACATGTTAGAAATAATTATATATTCAGTGTAAGGATATATCAAGCATAAAAACGGCCGGTTATTTCAAAACCGGCTCTTAAATTTCTGGACTCTGTTATGAACTAATATAAAACGATCCCTTTGGAATTCATCTCCTTTGTTTTTTCTTTCGTAGGATATTTTTCTGTGCGGGTAACTCCGGAAGTAATCACTACTTCGTCTTGAATTTCAGCGCTCCCGCCAGCATTGGCACTACGCACTATAGTATCGTATGA
Organism: uncultured Planctomycetales bacterium; assembly: GCA_964486875.1. Classification (GTDB taxonomy): domain Bacteria; phylum Omnitrophota; class Gorgyraeia; order Gygaellales; family Profunditerraquicolaceae; genus Sherwoodlollariibacterium. Next base: position 3,331 of record CAZAPC010000031.1, on the reverse strand, counting down.
ACCCTGCCTACTATTTGACATAGAGATATCTTCGCTGCTAATAACCGGATTTATCTTCTGAGCGGGTTTAATCACAGTAATTGCCTGCCGGTTAAAAACAGGTAAAGCTACTATAGATGATTCTACTGCCGCAGAATTATCTCCTATCTGGATTCCTTTTAATGCTACCGGCTTACTAATCTCGGGAGCCTTTCCACTGCCAAAAACCATAATAAATATAATAACTACCGCCAGTATAAAAAGACCCGCGTATAAAATATTGGCCTTCATCTTTAAACCTCCTCCCAGGCTAATGTAAGATAATCCCCTGTGGTAGGCATAAACGGTGGCGGGGAGATTAACATACGCGAATCATAAGAATAATCCTTGGTATATCCAGAAATCTTCTGCCCTGATAATGCATTAAATGTGCCTACCGGGCCTCTTTCTTTCTGGATAATCCCCCCGCGAACAATAAGATCACCTTTCAATCCGCTTGTATAATTATCAAGGTAAAAAGAAGAATTAAGCGCCATAATAACCCCGTGTATCTGTAGATTGCTTGGCGCGTTGCTGTTAATAATTACATCTCCTTCAGAAATAATCCCAAGGGTATCATTAGAACTGGGATTGGCTACCGGATCACCTGAGGCATAAACTAAATTATTGGGAATCTTAACATCTCCGCTGGCGCCAACTGTTAATCTTCCATCAAGCGTCCCGGATATAGTAAGATTTCCGTTAACAAAAAGCGCGCCGTTAGCCGGCAAGGGACGGTTATTCTGCCAGGCCTGATTGCCGACTTTATAATTCATCGTACCGTTACCATTAAGGACCACCTGCGTATTTTGATTAAATGAATAACCTCCACTTGCGGCATTCGTTTTTAAATTAAGTGCGGTTCCCGGCATTGTCCCCTGGGCTGCCCCAAAGGTAAACCCCTGCTGGAAATCTGGTATATCATAAGGAGAATTGGTAGTTTGAGCTAAATTAATATTATTTCCGTTATTATAAAACCTGATATACCCATCAACTGAACTAGCCATCCCTATAAACGTTGCCCCGGGGTCTTTACCGAAAATATTAAAATGTGCATTGGTATGCATCGGGCCATCCAGATAATCATTCCTTATAAACCAAACATTATTACCTCCCCAGGTCTCACGGTTTGTATACCAAATATAATTGGCGAAATTGATTGCCTGCACATACCTTCTTAAAACACGGCTCATATTTGATGCGGTACCAGTAGAAGTTATACTATACCTGAATATATTAGGTGACGCGGGAATATCAATCTGTGAAATAGTTACACTGTAAGAGCTACCGCCTAAATTCTGTGCTGCTCCGCTATTCCAAGGATTAACAGTAGTACCTGTAGGGTAATTCCCTGCCTGCGCTTGAGCCCTTAACCATAAAATTGCATGATCAAGCCCAGAATCGGCTGCGTTTAATGCCTGAGTCTGGTATTTAAAAACATTGGCAGTATTATTCTGGCTGATTCCTTGACTAACAAAAACTGCCGCAAAAGTAACCAAAACAGAAATAGTAAGACATACGGCTATAAGAGCAAAACCCTTTTTATTCTTCAAAAGGTTAACCTTTTTATGCATATTAGTTCCTCATTCTCACTATAAGCTGCCCTGTCTCTGTAGCCAGCCTACCCGTAACCGAAGACCCTTGCGCGGTGATATTAATAATTAAAAGATCATTAGGTAAATCGTCCGGTGGAGCCCTATACCTTGAAAATTCTAATCCGGTAATATTCCTGGTGGCAACAAGCACGCTAGCTGTGCCATCCGGGGCAGTCCTGATAATTTCATTATTTCCGTTTCGAGAATAGGTAATATTCCCTGACCACTCTATCTCTCCAAGCGCATCCAAAACCCTGCCGTCTCCGTCAATATCCTGCGGGATTTGAAAACTGATAGAATTGCTGGTTTCTCCGTAATTTAAATTAATCCGCGCTGAAGGACCGCCTGACACAGGCCTAGTCTCCCTTAATTCCCTCTCCATCGCCATAAAAGACCTGATTATCTCCTTGCGTAATTCTGTATGCACATCACCGCTAAACCATGAAGTGCGGCCGACATCTAACATTGCAAACGCCGCGAGTATTAACAAACTTATTATAACTGCGGAAACAAGGACTTCCATTATTGTAAAGCCTCTTGCGTTTCTCATCTTCTAACCACCATGGTTTTAAGCTGAACAGTTGAATCAATAATACCGTTCCCGTTTAAATCCTCTCCCGCATTAAGTACGCCGTTTAAATTTGTATCTTCCCCTATAGTTTTATTTCCCTGACGCCAGCATACGCTTACTGTTGCAAGCATAAAATTAGAGTTTGCAGGAGATGTTGAGTTGTTAATATAGACTACCCCGATGCTCGAAGGAATATCATTAACCGTAAAAACCATTCCATTGTAATTGGGTATTATCTGGGTAAAAGGAGTGCTGCGTATCTCTTCGATTATCCCCTGCGCGGCATTAGTAGCGGCATTGACACTTTTAGAGGTAGTAATTAATGCGAGGCAGCTAATATACGTGCTCAAAACACCGATAAGAGCAAATCCCATAATACCGGTCGCAACAAGCACTTCTACAAGGCTAAAACCCTTCTTATCCAGCATAAATTTTTCAAACCCTCCCCTAATTAAAGTTTACCACATTACGAAGAGAATAAACAGTGACGGCGATAAAATAATTAAGGGAGCTCCTTGCCTATACTTCTTATAATAAAAAGATTCTGCAGTTTTTCCCTGGCTTCTTGATTATCAGGATCTTTATCTAAAACAGCCTGGCACTTCTTAACTTCTTGTTCAATCTGCTTAAGCTTCTCCTGCGTCTTCGCAGGATCCTCTGCTATCTTTTCCCGTACCTTCTTTATATCCTGCTCAGAAAGTTGCGATTTAAATTGCTTAACCTTCTCGGAAATTATGCCGTCCCAATATTCCTGGTTTATCGACAAATCGCCATTATCAGTAACTACCATACCATAATCTTCGGGCTGAGAAACCGCTAGCTCCTGGTTTTCTAAAACTATGCCTGCCTTCTGTGGCTGCGGGGCGACGGTTACTGAAACTTTTCCTATCCCCTTAGCTTGATAGATAGAAGCAATTATTATAACCGCCGTAAATACAAATAAAACTGTGATTATAAATTGTTGTTTTTTCATATCAATATAATTAATCTTCCTCCCAGTCCGCTAGATGCGTAAATCCGGTCGTGCCAGCACCAGGCAGCCATTTAAGCCCGGGCGGAAGATCTCCGTTTCTGGCGCGATCTGAGAAAAAATATTTCTCATAAGTTAAGACCTCTCTTAATGATACATCGCGATTAGCAATAATAT
>CAZAPC010000030.1:0-11744 GCA_964486875.1 uncultured Planctomycetales bacterium | reverse complement strand
CCCAGGAAGAACTCGATAATATATATAGGAATACATTAGGACTGATTGAAAAAAGGAGGAGGTAGGGATGAAAATCAGTAAAAGCATATTTTTAATTAGCGCCTGTTTACTAATAACTTCTGTATTTTTGGCCGGCTGCGCGACTACTGAAACCAATGACTTGAAATCATCAAGCTCGGGAAATCTTAAAACCCAAGCAATATTGAAATTTAGCGATGTGCCAGTGCCGGTAGGCCTAAAGTCTATGCCGCTTGAGTCTTATTCTTTTGAAAGTTCAGGGGTTCGCGTTGGAGTATTAAAATATTTAGGTAAAGCTAATCCTGAGCAGGTGATCTCATTTTATAAAGACCAGATGCCGATGTATAACTGGACTTTGGTTAATATAATCGAATACGGCCAGAGGCTAATGAATTTTGAGCGGGAAGGAGAAAGCTGCATAATCTTTATGCAGCCAAAGGGCAGCAGCATAATACTAACCATATCTCTTGGCCCTAAGTCGCAGGCCCCTTTAAGGAAGAGCAGGCAGATAATTAGGTAGATTTATAAAAAAACTCTTGACAACTATAGGGTTATGTGTTAAAAAGTATGATAATTACAGGCAGCACAGGTGTATTTATATAGATAATTATTAACAAACAAGGAGGAAAAAGAAATGAGTAAACGCTTAATCGCAGTACTAGCGCTTGCTTTGGTAGTCGGGTTGGTTCTCAGCCCTGCCTACGCAGAAGTGCAGAATGTGAAAGTCTCAGGTGACATAAACGTTTTAGGAGCAATTAGAAATAATTTCTCTTTAGAACGTGGTACAGATGGCAATAAGCATAACAATGATGAGAGCTTCTTGGCAACACAGATGCGCTTGAGGGTTGATGCAGACCTTACGGATAATGTTTCAGCAACCATAAGGTTGATCAATGAAAGAAAATGGGCTGGGGATGCTTCTTATTCTTCATCAGGCGATGTAAGAAAAGATAGCGGTCTTATTGACCTGGACTTAGCTTATGTAACCTTAAAAGAATTTCTTTATTCACCACTATCTTTTACGGTTGGCCGTCAAGAATTAATGTACGGAAATAAATTAATCTTAGGCGATCGCGGGTATCTTGGAAATTCAACTAAAACCCACGGAGTTCCTACTGATCTATCCCTAAGGAAATCCTTTGATGCGATTAAAGCAGTTCTTAATTATGATCCTTTAGTCGTTGATTTAATCTATGCCAAGATTGATGAAGTTAGCAGCAGAAATGTAAAAGAAGATGCCAATCTTTATGGTATCTACGCATCCTACGATGTAAATAAAAAACTTAAGACAGATGCTTATCTTTTTTATAAAGGTACTAAAAATAAGACTGGATCGCCAAGTAGTAATGACCTAAAAGGTGACCAAGTATATACATTAGGTACTTTAATAAGCGGTTCTCCTATTGAAAATTTAAAAGCTTCCCTTGAAGCTGCTCTGCAGTTTGGAAGAAATAGATATGAAGCAGTAACAGCAGGTGACAAAATTAGGAAAGCCTGGGCTTTACAGGCAATAGCAGATTATGTTTTTGCTAACACCAAGTTTGTTCCTTCAATCGGTGCATCATTTACTCATCTAAGCGGTGATAAAGGAGATACTGCTACTGTTTCGGGGAAAAAGGGATGGGATCCGATGTACTATGATCAAGCCCTCAACAATATTACCTATGCCATAATTCCATTTACCAACTTAAATGTCATTAATTTAAGGGGTAGCTTGAAGCCTGCTGATGATGTTACTTTGGCTGTTAATTATGGATATTACATGAGAGACAAGAAATCCGGAAATATGGCGAGTCCTGGGAATGACTCCGAAGGTAATGCATATTCAACAAAGTCAACAAGTGGCAGCACTTATTCTATGACTAACAAGAAAGACTTAGGTAATGCCATAGATATTACTGCTACTTATGATTATACTGAAGATGTGCAGCTTGGTTTAACCGCAGGCTGGTTTATACCCGGTAAAGCGTTTGCTGAATCAAACCGCCGCCCAGCATCTCAGGTAATCGGAAACGTTAAAGTAACATTCTAAGCGAATTAATGTAGTAACAACCAACCCTCGGGGGAGTAATTCCCCGAGGGTTTTTTAATACCTATGGTAAATCTCGCCTTTATTTTCCATATGCACCAGCCATATTATAAGAATCTCCTTACAGGAGAGAGCTCTTTGCCTTGGGTGCGCTTGCACGGGATAAAAGATTACCTTGATATGGTTGAAATGCTTGATGATTTTCCCGCAATACACCAAACTTTTAATATCGTGCCTTCTCTAATTGAGCAGATAGAAGACTATACTAACCGCAACGTAAAAGATAAATTTCTAGAGCTTTCTTATAAAAGGGCCCAAGATTTGACTGAAGAGGAAAAAGGTTTTATCCTGCAGAATTTCTTTTCGATAAACAAAGAGAGGGTTATATCGCTTTTCCCCCGGTATTACGAGCTTTATTTCAGGCGCCAGAAATCATCAGGATTTAATACGCAAGACTTTCTGGATCTTCAGGTCTTATTTAATCTGGCCTGGGTAGACCCTTTATTCCGCCAGAAGTACGAACATTTAAGAAACGCAGTTAAAAAGGGGAGGTTTTTTACTGAAGAAGAGAAGCATTTGGTCCTGGATGCGCAGCTTTTGATTTTAGAAGAAATAATCCCCGGGTATAGAAAAGCATGGGAGAGGGGGCAGGTCGAATTTAGCGTAACCCCCTATTACCACCCGATATTGCCACTTTTAGCCTCTACAAATGCTGCAAAAGAGGCAAATTTGCGTTCACGGCTTCCGCAAGAGGAGTTTAGGTATCCTCGGGATTCAGAAGAGCATATTAAAAGCGCGGTTGAATTTTACAAAGAGCGGTTTGGAGTTCAAGCAGCGGGGATGTGGCCTTCTGAAGAGTCAGTGAGCGAAAGAGTGCTTCCTTTTATTATTGATTCCGGCATTAACTGGATAGTTACTGATGAAGCCATTCTTTTTAAGTCTTTTAAGAAGAAAAAGAGAGATACGAAGCTGCTCTATCAGCCGCATTTACTCAAAAGAAAAGAGGGGAGCTTAAATGTAGTTTTTCGAGATAGGAACCTCTCTGACTTGATTGGCTTTGTCTATCATAATTGGAAAGCAGAGAATGCCGTTTCAGACTTTATCAACCACCTTGAGAATATCAACAAGGCGTTTAAGGGCCAGGATACGCTGGTTACCATTGCTATGGATGGCGAAAATGCATGGGAGTATTTTGTTAATGACGGACATGATTTCTTAAATTTGCTTTACGCCAGGCTGTCTGAATCAAAAGTTATAAAGACGACTACTGTTTCAGAGTACTTAAAAATTAACCCTACTAAATCACAGATTAAACATCTTGCCACCGGCTCATGGATTTATGGAAACTTTGACAAATGGATGAATAATAACTTTAAAACGAAAGCCTGGGACTGGCTTCTTGCCGCAAGAAAAGAAGCCGAGATTACGCTTAGCAGTAAGAAGTATATCAAAGATGACAATACACAGCTAATTTTAAAACAGATGTATATACTGGAGGGAAGCGATTGGTTCTGGTGGGCGGGTGAAGATCCTGATGGTTCGTTTGACCGGCTATACCGGATGCACCTAATAAATCTTTATAAACTACTGGAAAAAGAACCGCCAAATTATCTGGAGAAACCCTTAACTACTTGACAGATAAGGTGTTTTATGCTATAAAATAAAACATTAATATGGATAAAAAAGAGATTTACGAACATCTGGCAAAGATTTACCTTGACGCCTCATCCAAGAAAAAGAAAAGAACCAAAAACCACCTCAGGCTTTATAGCAATTTATTCGTTATAGGTTTAATCCTTCTGGTTGGCGCAGGCTCAGGCATTATTTATTTTTCCAGAAATAAAAGCTTGCCTTCTGAAACCGCGCTTTTTATCTTGCATGACCCTGCGAAAATAAATTTTAACTTTAACCCTGCCAAGAAAGAGTCATTTACTATAAGCCTAAACCGCTTAAACTTAAACAGTTTTAAAGAGCTGGCATTCTCAATAAAAAATACTGACAAAAATGGCGCAGTTTCGCTTCGCATCGAATTTGTTAATTCTTTTAAGGAGAAGTCTGAAGTCTACGTAAAGAATATTCCCGCAAAGTGGCAGGAATTTAAAATGTCATTCCTCGATTTTAAGAATATAACTGACTGGTCGGAAATGCAGAGCGTATCTTTTACGGTTGAGGAATGGAACGCTCGAAAAGACAAAGGTATAATTTATATAGATAATGTACGCTTCTTAAAATAAAAGGAGATTAATTTTATGCGTATAATTGCTGTTACTAATCAAAAAGGCGGATGCGGAAAGACTACGACTGCGATTAATCTGGCGGCATCATTATCCACTAATAACCGCAAAGTCTTGTTAATTGACCTTGACCCTCAATCACACGCTACCCTTGGATTAAATATCAAGGCTTCCCTAAGCATATATAATGTTCTTTCCAAAATAGCTCACCAGAAGGCAAAATTGGAAGGGATTATCCAGAATGTAAGCCCTGATTTTGATATTGCTCCTAGCAGTATTGTCTTAAGTACATTAGAGCAGGAACTAGCCGGGGAAATCGGAAGGGAATCGCGCCTGACAGATGTCCTGAAGAGTTTTAGGAATAATTACGACTATATACTTATTGATTGCCCTCCAAACCTCGGGATTTTAACCATTAACGCAATTCGCGCTTCATCTGAAGTAATAATACCGGTAGAGGCAAGCAGGTTTTCTTTGGAAGGGCTTGATCAGTTAATCAGCATAGTTGACCTGGTGCGTGACCGCTTAAATCACCATGTCGACTTCAGGGTCTTAGTTACAAATTTTGATTCCCGTTTAGCGCATTCCTTTAAAATGTTGCAAAGGATTAAGAAGGATTTCAAGGATAAGCTATTCAATAATATCATTCATGTGAACGTAAAGCTAAAGGAAGCGCAGAACCAGGGAACGCACGTATTTAATTATGATAAGTACTGCCGGGGAGCAAAAGACTATTTTAGCCTTTCGCGCGAAATAATCACCCAGGAAAAGACGCCGACGCCTGCTTTAGTTTTGGAAAAAAGGATGAATGAAATACTAAAAGAACGCTTGCCTCAGTTTACCGAGATTATCTTTTCGGTATTTGCCCCTGAGGCAAGGGAAGTCTATCTCGTAGGCGAATTTAATAACTGGCAGATTAATGATAATGCCCGGATGATGCAGAATAACGGCACTTGGAGCAAAAAGATAAATTTAGGCTTTGGCAAATACCGTTACCGTTTTGTGGTAGACGGAAACTGGATTGAAGACACAAGCAACCCATTAAAAGAAATTAACCCTTACGGTTCCGTAGATTCACTGGTAGAGATTAACGCAAAATAAACATATCCTTTTTAAGAAATGGAGGTGTGTTATGGCGTTAAAGAAGAAGGCAAAAAAGAAGATAATTAAAAAGCAGCCGGCAAAAAAGAAGGCAATAAAAAGAAAACCGGCCAAGAGAAGCGTACCCAAGAAGAAGGCAGTTAAGAAGAAAATAAAGCAGGCCAAGAAGAAGTCGGTTGTTAAGCCTTTAGAAAAACCCATAGGACTAATAACCCATTATTTTCCGCATGTGCAGGCCGCGGTTATTAAGCTTAAAGCGCCTTTATCTGTTGGAGAGAAGATAAGGATTAAGGGGCATACCACAGATTTTACCCAACTTATAACTTCTATGCAGATTGACCGGGTTGATATAGCTTCAGCTAAGCCTGGCCAGGAGATAGGGTTATTAGTAAGCTCTAGGGTAAGGCAGCATGATGTAGTTACTAAGGCGTAGGGTATATGGCAAAAAAGGGGAGGTATATTTGAAGATTAGACTGTCAGAAGTTGAAAAAAAGGCAAAAAGTTTAGGGATTAGGGATACCTGGAGGCTTTCAAAGAGAGACCTGATTAAGACTATCCAGCGTAAAGAGGGCAATTTTGACTGTTTTGGTTCAGCAAATAATACCTGCGACCAGATCTCTTGCGCATGGAGGAGTGATTGCGTAAAATGACCCATTCGACTTTCGCTCAGGGTCATGCTGAGCAACCGAAGGGAGCCGAAGCATGAAATACCGCAAAGAAAACGAAGTATAATAAGTTTTTGATGGCCTGTTGCCTTGAAGATAAGGCGCAGGCCTAAAAAATAGAATGTTTTTGGGTTAGTACTCATAATAACCAGGGCGTTAAAACTAGGTAAATTCAGGTAAGCCCCGTTAGAAGCAACTGAGCAGCTTATGTAGGTTGCTTAAAGCTTCTAACGGGGTAAACCCCTTCAATTATGCAACCAAGAGGCAGGCCAAAGAAATACAGGATAGTAAGATTAGACCCTAAAATAGCCCAATTTAGCCCAAGGGGCAGGCCAGGCAGGCCTGATGAGATAGACCTGTCAATGGATGAATTTGAAGCCATAAGGCTAGCTGATCATTTAGGGTTATCTCAGATAGAGTCAGCTAAGTCAATGCGCGTGTCCCAACAAACCTTTAGCCGGATATTAGCTAAGGCAAGAAAGAGTATTGCGCACGGTTTAATTAATGGAAGTACTATAAAAATTCAGGGTGGCCGTTACGTAATTAGCTCAAAAGAAGAAACCAAGGCTAAACCAGCTTAAAAAAACCTGCCAAAATTACCCTTAGAAACAGGCTTTGTCAGCAAAACATCAGTATCGCCCAACTTCCTATAATATATATTATGTTAACTAGACTATATTGAAAAAAGCTGAAATAAGCCTCTGTAAGCCATGGGCTTAGATTAACTCAATATTAAGCTGTGGATAATCGATTTTTTGTTTACTTAGACTTACCGATTCTTTTCAAGTTCAACAGATTAGGTAGGAATAATGAACGGATTTACCGGGATTTTCTACCTCTAATTGCCTATTTTAGCTTTGCCTATGGGTAAAATGGACCTGGGCAGGATAAATTGACCCTTCACCAAAACGTTTGTTAACCCTGTCAAAGGCTTTGACTAACGCCTCCCTCTGTTTTTCCTCAATAAATAAGGAAGGACTATCCTTAAGGTTTAGGCAGCTGACAGAGATTCCCAGAGCCCTGATTCTAGGCCTTTTAAAGGCTATCCTTGCCATTATTTTAAGGCATCTTAGATAGACTTCATAACTGTCATTAGTGGCAATTTGGGATGTTTTTTGGGCTCCAAATGAGCCAATTTCCGGGCCAGAAAGCCATAAATGGACTGTCTTAGAGACCAGATTTTGCTCTCTTAATCGCATACCAACCATCTCTGAAAGCAGCCGGATCCAGGCCTTAATAACCAGGGGGTTTATTTCAACCTTTGCCAAGGTATATGAATGGCTTATTGACTTTGGTTGTAGGGACGGTTCTTCTCTGAGCATAGAACCGTCCCTACTTTCTAAGTCAAAATATCCCGGTAACTTTAAGTATAAATCCCAACAGGTTTTTAGGCCCTGATTCATAAAAACTTCTCCGGTTTTGCCACCCATACCGCAGAGTTTATCCAGCGGAGCCTTATGCAAAATTTCCTCAAAGTTTTGCTCATTAATCAGGGTTAAGCCATCAGGCTTGTTTAGTTTGGAAGCAAGTTTTGCAAGGAGCCAATTCTTAGCAATACCTATTGAAGCAGTGATGTTAAAGTTTGCATATATCTGCTCTTTGGTTTCTTTACTCAAACTTACCGGGTTTTTAACCCCTGAAACATCCAGTTGAAACTCATCAATCGAGGCATAATTTAAGGGTAATTCATACCCCTTAAGCAACTCAAAGATCTGCTCAGAAGTCCAAATATACTTAGCTTGGTCCGCTACTACAAACTCTAAATTAGGGCACCTGGCAAAGGCTTCTCTGGAAGACATACCTGAATGAATCCCTAAAGCCTTGGCCTGGTAACTAGCCGCACATACAACTGTATGCATTTTGCTAGCCCTAGAGCCTACAATCAAAGGCTTATTTTTGAGCCTTGGATTAATGGTTTGCTCAATCGAAGCAAAAAACGCATCCATATCAATATGCAAAATCATAGATTATTATTCTATCAGTTTATCTATCTGCCAGCGGAAGGTGGAATTATTAAATGAGATCTGATACATCTGTCCTGAAGAACTTACTGAAAAATAGTTAACTAATGCTTGGCCTAAACGTTCCTGCCAATTGTAGGTAATTTTCTCTATGGGATATTCTTTATTATTCCAGGTAAAGCTTTTTGGGGCTATCTTGGCGTGCTTGAAATACGCTAAGACTTCAATTCTTTCATCTAAAGCATCAGGGTTAAATCCTTGTTTTTCCGGCTCAAACCTATCCCAGCGCGCCTTAGGATTAAAACTATTTTGATTCATATCAATTGTAGGGACTGTCCTTAAGGGTTAGTACTTTCTTATTATCGTCAGCAACTTTCCTAAAACCTTAAACTCCTCAAATATTGGCGGGTATTTACTATTGGCAGCTTCAAGGTGAAATTTTCCCGGTTTTCCGCGCAGCCTTTTTAAGGTAACCTCATTATTATCTAAGAGTGCCGCTATAATATCGTTGTTACTGGCATGCGGCTGTTTCTTAATGACTGCAATATCATTATCTATTATTCCGGCATCAATCATACTGTCGCCTTTAACCCTTAAAGCAAAAACATCTTCAAATCCTAATCGGCCAAGGTATAAATCATCAGTATCAACATAACCCTGAATCTCCTCATAAGCTAAATTCGGCTTGCCAGCCATTATGGTGCCGATTATCGGGATTTTATTGAAACTTGCGCGTTCAGTCAGCTCAAGCGCCCGGGACTTATTATTCATACGCCTCACCAAGCCTTTCTGCATTAAAATTCTTAAATAATCCCTTACTGTGCCTGTTGATTTAAACCTCATCTCCTCTCCTATCTCCCTGACTGTAGGGGGGAGCCTCTCCCCTACTCGTTTCTGTATAAATTTAAGCACCTTTTCCTGTTTCGGGGTTAGAAATGGTTTCTCTTTCATATTTATGTATATACCACACATTTGTGTGGTTTGTCAAGAAAAATAAAGGCCCACATCTAAAAAGATACGGGCCTTTGTGTTTAGCTATACTATTATAGTTTAACTACATTAGTAGCCTGTTCGCCTTTTGGGCCCTGTTCGATGTCGAACTGAACCTTGGCGCCTTCTTCTAAAGTCTTATAGCCTTCACCCTGTATTGAGGAATGATGCACGAATACATCCTTTCCGTTTTCAGGGGTGATGAAACCATAACCCTTTTGATCGCTGAACCATTTTACTGTTCCGTTTGCCATTGTTTGTTACCTCCTTTTTTCGCAATTTGTAACTGTTAGAAATCTGTATTATCCTTACCTGTCTACAATTGTTTAAGAATCCACAGATTCCCAACGTAAGACAAACAATGACAAAAAACCGCAAGGTTTAAGAGTTCCTTTCCTTGCGGCCAAGACTTCTAAACTTACTTATTAAGTATAACACATTTTTCCCGGTTGTCAATGAGAACTCGCTATATCTTTACCGGGTATATGGCTTTTTAGGGTCAGGCCGTAACCGCTGCCTTTGCTTACTATTGGTAATAGGTATTCATCTTTGCTTATCCATATGTCGAATTTATTCGGGTTGCTGGTAAAGTGATACGCTTTAATAGTCTTACCCTGTGTTTTTATATTTTTTATCTCAGAGAGTATAACGGTAAATTCTTCCGGTACGCGCACTACCATTTTCCAGCCTATTTGCGGATTTTTTATCCCGCGCAGGTAAAAAGGCAGGAGTATAGCGTTGTGATAAGGCCCATCAGATTTATATTTATACTCATTGGTCATTTTATTCTTCACATAGCGCCTGGTCACTTGAGAGTTATTCTCAGGATCATACTCTTCGATCAGGAATTCTTCTGACATCGGCCAGCGAATATAGCGTTCTACTATAAGAGGTAATCCCGTATTAGGGTCTGCGTATATCTTTTCTAGATCATTAAAACCGGGTAACCTGGTTTGAAAGGTAACGAGCCAGAGCTCTTTACCTTTGTAATCTACTATGCCCATATCGCTATACGCTGCTGTTCCCATAGGGCTTATCGCGTAGCTTATCTTTTCCCCGGGAGATATAACTGCGGAATGGGCAGTATAGGCAAAGATTGTTGCTATTGCCATAGAAATAAAGAATATCTTTTTCCCAATCATAAAGCCTACCCCTGAAGTCTTGTTTTAACGATAATTGCAAAACGAAAGCGGAATAGAAAAATTCAAGTTCTTTAAATGCGCGATAACCGCCTGTAATTCGTCTTTCTTTGCAGAGCTAACTTTTATCTTTTCCCCTTCTATCTGTGTCTGTACTTTTAAACTGAGCTTCTTTATGATTCCTACCAGCTCTTTTGCCTTTTCTTTATCAATGCCCATGCAGATATCCGCCACTTGGCGTAGATACCCCTCAAAGGCCTTTTCAGGAGGATTAAATTTTAAAGATTTAAGGGAAATTCCTCTTTTGGCCATACGCGTTGCCAACATATCTGTTAAGGCGCGCAGTTTAAAATCATCATCCGCAACCAGGGTTATTTTTTTCTCTGCCCGATCATAAACAATTGAGGCTTTACTATCTTTAAAATCATAGCGCTGGGCCAGTTCCTTATTTGCCTGGTTTACCGCGTTATCCATCTCTTGCAGATTAACCTCGGAAACAATATCAAAAGAAAAATTTGCCATAAGAATACTCCCGTTAAAGCCCTTTTCTTTCTACAGAGCTTATCGTAACGTCTCCGCTTACTCGCACGTTACCTGAATCATTTTTAACTGATTTATCTTGTATTAATGCGCAGCCTGAAAGCAAAAAGGTTACGGCGATTAAGACGACTAATTGCATGTTCCCCTCTTTCCTCTTGACCAAACAGCTGCGAGAAACGCTGCGCTGATTATGCACCATGTCGCAAAAAGCGCATTGGGAATTGCCGCTTCAGCTGAAATATGTTTGATCGCTAGCACTGCGCCCATGCCCGCATTCTGCATACCGACATTAATCGCAAGTGTGCGTCGCTGTTGCAGGTTAAACTTAAACCCTTTTCCTGCGAGATAGCCAAAAATAAGCCCTAATACATTCAAGGCTATCACGGCAACAAATATTAGCCAGGTAACTTTGCCTAAAGCGTCTTTATTAAGCGCAACGACTAAGCCGCAGATAAAAGCAATAAACAGGGTTGAGAGCGCAGGAAATACCGGTTTTATCTTTGAGGCAAACTTGTGGAATTTATGTTGAAACCATAGCCCTAAGATAAGCGGAAAGATTACCATTAATATTATACTTTGCATCATTGGCCAGAATTGTATTTGAATGTATTGTTTTCCCAGAAAATAGGTTAAGGCCGGCGTGACTACGGGCGAAATAAGCGTTGTGGCTGTAGTTAAGGATACAGAAAAGGCTACATCCGCCTCTGCTAAATATGACATTACTCCTGCAGCCATAGCATCAGGCACAGCAGCAGCAAGAATAAGACCGACTGCTAGAGCTGGAGCAAGGCCAAGGGTTTTAATTATACAAAAGGCTAATACCGGCATAATTACAAATTGAGCTATGGTTCCCAGGAAAATAAGTTTTGGTCTTTCTAAGATAGGCCTGAAATCATTTAGGGTGAGCAGGCAGCCAATACCAAACATAGTAAAACCAAACAGCCAATCAGTAAAGGGCTTTAGGGGTATGAGCACCTGCGGAAAAACAAAACCTACAACCGCAGCTAAAACCACCCATAATACCAGAAGTTTAGAGAACTTACCTAATAGTTTAGCAAACATAACAC
>CAZAPC010000029.1:0-11879 GCA_964486875.1 uncultured Planctomycetales bacterium | reverse complement strand
CGGAGAAAAGCGCACCAAAGGCGCAAACGCAACCTGGGCAGCAAAACAGGCGAAGATTTTGTTGCATAATAAGGGGATTGAAGATGAAAAAGTAATCCTCTCCTGTTTTGATGCGGATACCTGCGTGAATAAAGAATATTTCGGATGCCTTACACACCATTTTATTAACTCTTCTAAGCCTCACCAGTCAAGCTACCAGCCTATGCCTGTTTATAATAATAATATCTGGCAGGCGCCTTCCTTTGCCCGTCTGGTTGAAATAAGTTCTTCTTTTTGCCAGATGATCGAGGGTATGCGTCTGGAGAAATTTGTTACCTTTTCCAGCCATAGCATGAGCTTTAAGACTTTAGTCGAGATAGGCTATTGGCCGGTGGATATGGTTTCAGATGATTCAGTCATTTATTGGAAGGCATTTCTTTACTATAAGGGCGATTACCGCGTTATTCCTCTATATCTTACAGTTTCCATGGACGTGGCTTATTCCACCAATTTTATCAAGACAATCAAGATGCAATATAAGCAAAAGAGAAGGTGGGCCTGGGGAGTTGAGAATTTCCCTTTTTTAATTAATGGATTCTTGAATAATCCGGGAATACCTTTAGGAAGAAAGATAAGAAGGGGCTTTCACCTGCTGGAGTCGCATGTTACTTGGGCGGTTTGGGCAGTAATATTGTTATTTATCGGGCCTCTCCCGGTTCTCTTTGGCGGCGCCTTCTTTAACCAAATGGCGATAGGCTATAATCTCTCCAAGATCACAGGGCTGCTCTTTCATTTCACGCTATTTACAAGTTTAGCCTGGATAATCTTAAGCCGTTTGATATTGCCGCCCCGGCCAAAAGGTGTGAGCTGGGTTAAGAATATAGTAATGATTATGGAGTGGTTTTTAGTCCCTTTTATAATATTGGTTCTGGGTTCTACTCCGGCCTTAGACGCTCAGACCCATTTAGCCCTAGGCAGGTATATGGAATTTAATCCTACTCCAAAATCCAAGAAGGTGTTATAATGCAATTTAAATAAAAACGGAGGGGAAATGGATATCAAAGGATTATTAAAAGAAATGGTCGAGAAAGGGGCCTCGGATTTATTTTATCGCGCAGGAGGCAACCCTCGTATGAGGATAGATGGCAAGCTTTCCGTTGTTGGAGAAGCTTTGCTTACGGTTGACGATGTGGTTCGGGCTGCCGAGGAATTGACTACTTCAAGGCAGAGGGAAGATTTCAAGAATAATCTCGACGTTGATTTTACGGTTTACATCAAAGAGCTAAGCACCAGGTTTAGGATCAGTATATTTATGCAGCGGAACTGGCCTTCATTAGTTATAAGAAGGGTAAATAATGTCACGCAGACCTTTAAAGACTTAAACCTGCCATCCGAAGTTTTGGAGAAGCTCTCTATGGAGAGAGGAGGATTAGTCCTTTTAACCGGGAGTATGGGCAGCGGTAAATCTACCACCATTGCCAGCATGATCGAGTATATTAACATGAATAGCAAAAAGCATATACTGACTATCGAAGACCCGATAGAATTTGTTTTTCAGGATAAAGAATCGCTTATAAATCAGCGCGAAGTTTCCCTTGATGTCCTCTCTTATCATAATGCCTTGCGTGCCTTTACGCTGCAATCTCCGGATGTGTTATTCATAAGCAATATCAGGGATCTTGAGACAATGTCAAGCGCTATGATTGCTGCTGAAACCGGGGTATTGGTTTTAAGCACGCTTCATACTATAAACGCGGCTCAAAGCGTTGAAAGAATTATTAATTTTTTCCCTCCGCATCAACATCAGGAAGTCCGTAATCAGTTATCTTCGATATTGAAAGGTGTTATATCGTTGAGGCTATTGCCTATAAGAGAGACAGGCGGCCGTATCCCCGCCTACGAGACCATGCTTCTTACGCCTACTATTAGCAGGCTTATCCGCGAAGGGAAGTTTTGGGAGATTCCTCAATTTATCGAGGATGGCCATATCTTTGGAATGCAGTCGTTTAACCAGTCGTTGATTAAGCTGGTAAAAGCGGGAAAGATAAGCGAGAAGGATGCAGCGGAATTCTCGGATAATAAGGACGAATTTGTACTTTCCTTAAAAGGTATAAGAAAATCTTAAAATAGTTCTGCTCGAGAGGGAATAATCTATGATAGAAGACTTGAATTCAAAGCTTGCCGCTATAGAATCTACCTTAAGTCAACTAAGAGGTTATCTTTGACATCGATAAAAAGCAGAACTTTATTATCGATTTATCCGCAAAGATGTCCTCTCCCGGTTTCTGGCAGGATTCTGAAGAATCCACAAAGGTAGTAAGGAAACTTAAAGAGTTAAAGAATATCGTTGAGCCGTGGGAGCTGGCAGTCAGGAAACACCAAGAGCTCAAGGATCTAATGTCGATTGTTGGTTCCGGGGATCAGGGTTTGCTGCGTGATTTAGAGCGGAATATCGGCGAGCTTTTAGCTGAGCTTGACAAGCTGGAGTTTAAAACTCTTCTCTCCGGGGAGTTTGATTCAGAGAGTGCTATATTAAGCATCAATGCCGGCGCCGGAGGTACTGAGTCCTGTGATTGGGTGGGGATGCTTTTAAGGATGTATACACGTTTTTCGGAAATGCGCGGGTACGGCATCGAAACAATAGATATACTCTATGGGGAAGAGGCGGGGGTTAAAAGCGTTACCCTGTTAATCGAGGGGCCTTATGCATACGGATATTTGAAGTCTGAGCGCGGAGTCCATCGCTTAGTTAGGATATCTCCTTTTGACGCAAATAAGCGGAGGCATACCTCTTTTGCTTCTGTCGATGTGATACCTCAGGTAAAAGACGACATCGATATAAAGATCGAAGAAAAGGACTTGCGTATTGATGTCTACCGTTCCAAGGGCGCAGGAGGCCAGAGCGTAAATACTACTGATTCAGCAGTGAGGATTACGCATATACCTACAGGCATAGTAGCTCAGTGTCAGAATGAACGCTCTCAGCATCAGAATAAAGAGATTGCGCTTAAAATTATAAAGTCGCGTATTTATGAGCTAGAGAGGCAGAAAAAAGAGGAGGAGCTTTTAAGGCAATACGCCGGCACAAAGAAGAAAATAGAATTCGGCAGCCAAATACGTTCTTACGTTATGCATCCTTATAATATGGTTAAAGACCACCGTACAGATTGCCAGACAGGAGATGTGGGCAAGATTATGGATGGAAATATCGACGAGTTTATTGAGGCTTACCTTAAGCATAAGAAATCAGCCGGTTAAGGATTAAAGGAATAAAATATGTTTGGGTTTATTAAAGAAACGGTTTTGAGGAATAAGCAGGCGGCGATAAAAAGGAGAGCCCCTGGTGTGAATATTTTCTTGCATTCGGATATGCCGCAGCCTTCAATGAGCAAGATGGCTGATATTGCAACCCTGGTTTATAAAGTAAATTTACTTGAGCCGGAAATTAAGCTTTTAACCGATATACAGCTTAAAGAAAAAACTCTACGGTTTAAGGAGGATATTAGAAGGAAGTCAGAGATTTATTCCTCTGACATAGAAGAGCTGCAGGGGGTGATGTTATCAGTTGTTATCCCCGAAGAGAAGGAGAAGATAAAAGAGAAAGTAAAGATTATGCGTAATAAAGTATTTGAAGATGTGCTCCCCACGGCTTTTGCCGTTGTAAGGGAGGCATCTGTAAGGACTATAGGTTTAAGGCATTTTGACTCTCAGATCGCAGGAGGGATAATACTGCACGAGGGGAGAATCGCGGAGATGGCTACGGGTGAGGGGAAGACTTTGGTAGCTACCCTTCCGGCGTATCTTAACGCCCTTTTAGGCAAGGGAGTGCATATAGTTACGGTTAATGATTATCTGGCCCGGCGCGACCGCGAATGGATGGGGCCTATCTATGAGTCTCTCGGCCTTACTGTCGGCGCAATCCAGCATGAAATGTCGGATGAAGAAAGAAAGCTCGCCTACGCCTGCGATATTACTTATGGCACGAATAACGAGTTTGGCTTTGATTACTTGCGCGATAACATGAAATACTCTTTGGATGACTTGGTGCAGAGGCCGTTTTATTACGCTATTGTTGACGAGGTTGATTCCATATTGGTTGACGAGGCCCGTACGCCGCTGATTATCTCCGGGCCCGCTGAAGAATCAACAGAAAAATATTATACTGCCAATAAAATATCCGGGCAGTTAAAAGGCAAGAGGGTTACGGAGAAGGATGAGATAGATGCCAAGTATAAGGGGATAAATTTAGGAGAGGGATTTGATTACGTCGCTGATGAGAAGGCCCAGACAATTGCCCTTACTGAAGAGGGGGAGGTAAAGGCAGCCGGGCTCTGGGGGGTGGAGAGTTTGCATAATATTGAGACAATAGAGTACCGCCACCATACAATAGCCGCCTTAAGGGCTAAAGAGTTTTATGAGAGGGATGTGGATTATGTTTTAAAGGACGGAGAGGTTATTATTGTTGATGAGTTTACCGGAAGGATGATGCCGGGTAGGCGTTGGTCAGACGGATTACACCAGGCAGTTGAGGCTAAAGAAGGCATGAAGATTGAAAGGGAGAACCAGACTTTAGCTACCATAACTTTTCAAAATTACTTTAGGATGTATGAAAAGCTTGCTGGCATGACCGGAACCGCTTTTACCGAGGCAAATGAATTTAAAAATATTTACCAGCTTGACGTAGTGGTTATTCCGACAAACAGGCCGTTAGTACGCAGGAATTATCCTGACCGGATTTATAAGACGGAAAAAGAGAAGTTTTCCGCGGTAGTTGAGGAGATTGCTGAGCTTTATGAATCAGGGAAGCCGGTATTAGTCGGGACAATTTCAATAGACAGATCCGAAAAGTTATCGGAGATGCTTAAAAATCGCGGCATAGCTCATCAGGTGCTGAATGCTAAGTATCATGAATTAGAGGCGCAGATAGTTGCCCAGGCCGGAAGGCATAAGGCCGTGACTATCGCAACCAATATGGCAGGGCGAGGCACAGACATATTGTTAGGCGGTAATCCGGAATTCATGGCTAAGAACCTTGCTAGGCAGAAGCTGGATTCGCAATCAGAGGATTATCAGGAAGGGTATAAGAAGATACTCAGTAGTTATAAAAAAGAGACGGAGTTAGAGCATGAAAAGGTAGTAGGGTTGGGTGGGCTACATGTTTTAGGCACAGAGCGTCATGAGGCGCGCAGGATTGATAATCAGCTGCGCGGAAGAAGCGGTCGGCAGGGCGATCCTGGATCATCGCGTTTCTACGTATCTCTAAGCGATGACCTTATGCGGTTATTTGGCTCTGAAAGGCTTATAGGGATGATGGATAAATTAGGGCTTGAAGAGGGTCAGGTTATTGAGCATCCCTGGGTAAGCCGCTCTATCGAGATCGCCCAGAGGCGCGTAGAACAGCATAACTTTGAGATAAGAAAGCAGCTTTTAGAATATGATAATGTAATGAACAAACAAAGAGAGATAATTTACTCCCAGCGTAAGGAGATCCTGGAGGGTATTTCTTTAAAAGATGAAATAACGGGTATTCTAAAAAACTCTGTTCGTAATACAGTCTCCTGTAATTTAACCCAGGATCAGGAAATTAATTTAAGCGGGCTATTGACTGAATTAAAGTTAAATTTTGGTCTTGAACTTGACACTAGAGAGGCTAAAGAGCTGCAAGCAGTTGACCACGAGAGTCTGAAAGACAATTTATATGAAAAAGCCTTGAGGCTATATGAAGAGAAAGAAAAGTCCATGGGGAATGATTTGTTGCGTCACCTTGAGCGAATGGTGTTTTTGCAAATCATAGATAGTAAATGGAAGGATCATTTATACGCAATGGACAGCCTGCGCGAGGGGATAGGCTTAAGGGCTTATGGCCAACGCGATCCGCTTCTCGAGTATAAACGCGAAGCCTTTAATATGTTTAGCGAGATGATTGTAGGTATTGAAAATGAAGCTGTTGAAGCGGTATTTAAATTACAGGCTAAGGGCACGGAGAAGTTGAGGGGTGCTTTTAGCTCTGTATCTCAAGAACTCCTGCATCCTGAAGCAGCGCGGCTGAAAGAGGCGGAGAGTACCCAAGATGATGCTGCCGGATACCCGGATAATGATTCAGCCTCAACGATAAATTCAACCGTAAGGTTATCCCATCCTAAGGTAGGCCGCAATGACCCCTGCCCCTGCGGCTCAGGAAAGAAATATAAAAAATGCTGCGGAAGATAGGCCGGGCCCCCGTATTCTCTAGCATCCTTTCAGGCGTATTGTTGGCGGCAGCTTTTAACAACAGCAGCCTATGGATTTTTTCCTGGTTTGCCTTTGTTCCGATTTTCCTTGCGTTAGAGAATAAATCCAGAAAACAAACAGCGCTCCTTTTCTTTATTGCAGGCATAGCTTTCTGGTCGTGCGCTATTTATTGGCTGGTAAATGTTACTTTAGCCGGCACAATACTGTTAATCTTGTACCTGGCAGTATATTTTGGTATATTCGGGTTAATTATCCGCCATCCTACTAAAAGCTCAAGTTTCAGCACTGTCTTATTTATCCCTTCAGCCTGGGTTTTGCTTGAATATGCCCGCAGCCATCTTCTTACTGGGTTTCCTTGGGCGATCTTAGGATATTCTCAGTACCTCAATCTAGCCGTAATCCAAATTGCGGATATTACCGGTGTCTGGGGAGTTTCATTTCTGATTATGTTGGTAAATGTTGCAACTGTAGAAATAATCTGGCTGAAGAGGGAAGATCTGATAACGCGGCTGAAGATAACCGTAATCTTTGTTGTCATAATATTTTCTTTGATCCTATCTTACGGATATTACCATTTATCTTCAATCAATATAACTGACTCTAGCCGAAGAAATTTCAGGATCTCTGTTGTTCAGCCTAATATACCGCAGGAGTTAAAATGGAATTTAAGGGCCAGGGCTTTTGTTATGCAGAAATATTTCGAGCTTACGAATGAGGCGGTTAAGGAAGAGCCTGCATTGGTCATCTGGCCTGAAGCTGCCTTGCCGGTTGTTTTAGAAGATGAGCCGGAGTATTATTTGAGTCTTCAGGATTACGTAAGGATAATCCAGAAGCCTTTGCTCTTTGGCGCGGTTACTTCCAGGAAAGGGCTTTATTATAATAGCGCGATATTATTATCCGAGAAGGGTGTTCTATCGAAGAAATATAACAAGTTACACCTTGTCCCTTTCGGCGAATTCATACCTTTTAGGAGTTTTTTAAAGTTTTTGGATACGATTGCCCCGATAGGAGATATAACCAGAGGCAATGATTATACTATATTTGATTCTCCTGCTGGTTTCGGTGTCTTAATCTGTTTTGAAGATGTTTTTCCTGAACTAGCAAGAAGTTTTGTAAGTAGAGGCGCGAAATTCCTGGTAAATATTACTAATGATGCCTGGTTCGGGAAAACTCCTGAGGCGTATCAGCATCTGGCTGCCTCAGTCTTCAGGGCAGTAGAGAACAGGGTTTATCTTGCGCGCGCAGCAAACACCGGGGTTTCTGCTTTTATATCCTCCTCGGGCGAGATTATATCTTTGGTAAGCAATAGGGAAGGAGAAGCTGTATTTATACGCGGGCATAAGACCGGAAATATCGATATCTCTTCTATGCGCAGGACTTTCTATAATCGTTACGGAGATTTCTTCCCTATTTTGTGTCTTTTGTTTATTATAGGAGCATGCGGCGGTAAGGTGAAGCGTTAACGCATTATCCTACCGGTTCCATGTGGACTACAACATCGGCTATCTGGGGGATAGATTCTTTCAGCGAGCTTTCAATGGCGTAGCTTATTTTGTGAGCGGCATCCATACGCATATCATTATCTACCTGCACGTGTAAGTCAACATAGATTTCATCCGGCCTTCCCCGCGTGCGTATTTTATGACAAGCCTTTACCCCGCCAACACTTAATACTATATTCGTTATCTGCTTTACATTCAATATGGGGGCAGTATCGCAAAGAATCGCCGAGCTTTTCAGCATTATTTTATAACCGGAATAGGCGATGAAAATGGAGATTATAATCGAAGTGATAGGATCAATAAGCGGGAATCCAAGCTTTACGGCAAAAAGCGCAAGTATGACCGAAAGCGAGGTAAATATATCGGCGCGCGTATGCATGGAATCAGAGACCAGTATGTCGCTATTTAACTGAACTCCTTTCTTATTTTCATAGCGCATTACTACAAAGTTTATAGCCATAGTAATAATCATTACGGCGAAGCTCGCGGAATTAATCTCAGGGGCTATATTACTTGAAAAGCGGCCAAGGCTGTCGTGAATTATTCCTATGGCTACCAGGAAAAGAAGGAAGGCAATCCCCAAAGAGAAAAAGGTCTCGTATTTTCTATGCCCGTAAGGATGATCTATATCTTCCGCACGAAAAGCAAAATGAATCCCGGCAAGCCCTATTATATTTGATGCGCCGTCAGAAAGGGAGTGGAAACCGTCTGCGGTCATACTTGAAGAACGGGCTATTAAGCCAAAAAACATCTTGGCTATGGCTATAGCCCAGTTTAAGGCTAATACCGCAATTAAAACCTGCTTTATTTTTTTGTAGTTTTTAAGACCCGTCAACATAAGAATATTGTAAGAACTTAGAACCGGTATTGCAAGATATTTTATTGTTCGGTAAGTTGAATTATGAAACATCAATAAAGGTGTTGACAGTGGGATTAAGGCTAATATAATGAGGCAAAAGATGAAAGTTATAGCGTTTTACGTTTCCATATTCTTTTTATTTACGCTCAGTCCTTCATTTGCCGCAGAGCCTCTGCAGCAGGCTCAGCTTGAGCCTTTTCGCAAGGATGAGCGTATCCTTATACTCGCTCCGCATCCGGATGACGAAACAATAGCCTGTGCAGGCATAATACAGGAGGCTATACGTAACGGGGCTAAGGTAAAAATAGTTTATTTAACAAATGGGGAGCATAATCAATTTGCCTTTATCGTATATAAGAAGCGGATTGTTTTTAAAAAGAACGAATTTATAATTTTAGGCCAGGTGCGCAGGCAAGAGGCAGTTAGGGCGATGCGGTTATTAGGCCTTAGCGAGGGAGACCTTATATTTTTGGGTTACCCTGATTTCGGCACTTTCAGCATATTTACCAGATATTGGAATACTGATAAGCCATTCCGCTCAATTATGACCAGGATATCCAAAGTTCCTTATAAAGAAAGCCCTTCTTTTAATGCCCCTTATGTGGGAGAGAATATTCTGGGGGATCTAAAAGAGATAATTTTGGATTACCGTCCGGAAAAAATATTCGTTTCTCACCCCGCAGATGTTAACGTTGACCATAAATCGCTTTATTTATTCCTTCAGATAGTATTGGCTGAGTTAAAAGGAAAGATTCATAGCCCAAGGGTTTATCCTTATCTGGTGCATCATAGCGGTTGGCCGTTACCCCGGCATTACCATCCTAATTTAGATTTAACTCCCCCAAAATACTTTTTAGATTCTCAGATAAAATGGCTAAGGTTTAATCTTACGCCTGACCAGCTTGATATGAAGAAAAAAGCAATACTTTGTTATAAAAGCCAGACTGAATCCAGCGCTTTTTACCTGCTTGCCTTTGCGCGTAAGAATGAATTGTTCGGCGATTATTCAGCCGTACATTTAAAAAATCAATTTTCTCTGCAAGATAGGGCGATCTCATTTTTCGGATTATCCAGGATGTTTCCGGATAAGGGGTCCGGGCCTAATTATAGGGAAGAAGATATTTTGTTAGAAGAGAAAGGGAGAGTGGGCTATGCTGTATCAGGCAGAGATTTGGTCATAAAGATAGATAAGCCTGAAGAGATTGTCCGCAGGTTCTCCGCAATAGCCTATATATTCGGCTATAATCACAATGTCCCCTTCGGGGATATGCCTAAAATCCGTATTATTACCAAATATGATAATTTCAGGGTATTCGACGGAAAAAATCCGGTTTCCTCAAGCGGCGCTTCCTTGGATTTAACCCCCGCAGCATTGACTTTGAAGGTTCCGCTTGAGACTCTGGGCTCGCCGGATTTTATTTTAGTATCAGTTAGGTCTTATATAGGGAGGGATGAAGGCGAAGGCTCCCCTATTTATACAACCGGTTTCAGGAAGATCGTTATAAATTAGCAGCGGAGGAATTATGCCGGAATTAAAACTAATAGATATAAAGAAACCAGAAGAAGTAAATATCATTATCGGGCAGAGCCATTTTATTAAAACAGCCGAGGATCTTTATGAGGCATTGGTCAATAGCGTTCCCGGAATAGAATTCGGGCTCGCTTTTGCTGAGGCTAGCGGCGCATGCAAGGTAAGGGTAGAGGGGAATAGCCAGCCTCTTAAAGAGTTGGCCGCTGATAATTGCCTTAGCATAGGGGCCGGGCATAGTTTCGTTATCTTATTAAAGAACGCTTTTCCCATAAATGTTCTGAATGCGATTAAAGGCGTGCCGGAAGTGTGTAATATCTATTGCGCAACCGCTAATGCGGTTAAAGTCGTTGTTGTTTTGGCTGAAGGAGCCTCTGGTATTATCGGGGTCATTGACGGCCAGCCTCCTAAAGGGGTTGAAGGCGATGCGGATATCTCCTGGAGAAAGAATTTCTTGCGTAAAATAGGCTATAAGTTATAATTATTATTGTAAGTTTGAAATTGTTTTGTTATAATTCTTTTATAAATGGATTTTAAAAAGATAAGAAAGTCCTTTAGCCGGTTCTTAGGCTGGCTGGGGTTAAATATAAGTTCTTTGATAGTTAAAGTTATGCCGCCTGAGTTTCTATATGGGTTTGCCCATTTAGTGAGCTCATTAGCTTATATCTTTGCCAGAAAGCAGAAGCAGATTGCCTTTGATAGTTTAAGAATTGCTTTTGGGAAAGAAAAAAGCCCTCAAGAGATTGAGGGAATAGTCAAAGAATGTTTTGATTATATAGCTAAATCAGCAGTAGAGCTTATGTTCCTTATGGATAATCCTCAACTTTTAAAGAAGAGGGTGGATATCGCCGGCAAAGAAAATCTAGATAAAGCCTTATCTTTAGGCAAAGGGGTCATATTGGTTAGCGCCCACTTCGGCAATTTTCCACTTTTGCTCGGTACCCTCGCCCTAGAGGGTTACAAGTCTGCCGGGATTATGCGGCCCATGAGAGACTCAAGGGTAGAGAAACTTTTTCTTAAGAAGCGTGATAAGTTCGGGGTTAAGACTATATATAGCCAGCCGAGAAACACCTGTGTCAATAATACGATACAGTCATTGCGCAATAACGAAATAGTTTTTATACCTATAGACCAGAATTTTGGTACTGCCGGAGTTTTTGTAAACTTCTTTGGCAGAAAGGCAGCTACGGCAACCGGGCCTGTAATTTTTGCGCAGCGCACCGGAGCAGCGCTTATACCCTGTTTTATTTTAAGGCAGAAAGATGACCGCCACAGGATAATTTTTGAGCCGGCCATGGATTTACAGGAAGGGTTAACTCCGGAAGGAACAATCCTGGTTAATATACAAAGATTAACTGATATTATCGAGGCTTACATACGTAAATACCCTGCGGAATGGGGGTGGATCCACCGCAGATGGAAAAGTCAACCAAGCTAAAGAGGAGGTGTAATATGGCAGAAGAGGTTAAAAAAGAGGAAAAGTGCTGCTGCACTCAGGGTAAGAAGATTCTTTCTACGGTCTTCAAAGTTGTTTTGGGCCTGGTTTTTTTAGGGTTAGGCGCTCTGGCAATTTTAAGATGGTGGAAACTGCTTCTAATGATCATCAAAGGCTGTATCGGTTTATTCTTGATTTTAGCAGGCGTAATAACCCTGGCTATCGCAAAAGAATAATATATTAACCTTTATAAAGAAAAGGGGGCAAGCTTATAATTATTGCCCCCTTTTTGTGTAATCGCAATATAATAATGTCCTAATTTAGCAAAGTAAGAATGTCCTATTT
>CAZAPC010000028.1:0-11952 GCA_964486875.1 uncultured Planctomycetales bacterium | reverse complement strand
ACCTTGAGGCATTTAAGGTTTTAATTAAGGATATGATGAAGTATTTAAGTTGTGAAAAGAAATATAATATTTGGTATGAAGTCTGGTCTGCTCCGGACTCAGACGATTTCTTTATCGGACGCAAACAGGATTATCTCAATATGTATAGGGCCTTTGCTGAAAGCGCTAAAGAGCTGAGCGCGCAATTTAAGGTTAATATCCCGGTAGGCGCCCCGAGTTCAAGCGGATGGTTCCATAACCTGGAGAGCAATAATACCCTGACTCCCGAAAGAAGCCTGGTTTATGATTTAATAAAATTTTCATCCTATTACGGCCTGCCGCTTGATTTTATTAGCTGGCATGCCTTTTCATCCGATCCAAAGGCAGAAAAAGAGACGACCATATACAATAAGAATGCTATAGAGCTTATCCGCGATTGGTTATCGTATTTTAACTTTAAGCGCGATACGCATTTAATCGTGGACGAATGGAATTTTGACCGTGATGTTAACCTTTTGCCGGCGAGGAGGAAGAAATCTTATATCGCGGCAAGTTATATACCGGCGCGCATAAAACATATGCATGAGGCAGGGCTTGATAACCAGGTATATTTTTCCCTGGAAGATTTTCAGAACAACCCGGAGAATATTACCCGTAATGTCGGGGCGTTTTATATAGATTCAACCCACGCGCAATACCGGGGAGGCTTGAAATCAATATATAACGTGTTTAAAATGCTTAACCAGCTGGGGCCGGATATGTTCCCGGTTAAGCTTAATGATGATTTCTCCGGAGTTATT
This sequence comes from uncultured Planctomycetales bacterium, assembly GCA_964486875.1. GTDB lineage: Bacteria > Omnitrophota > Gorgyraeia > Gygaellales > Profunditerraquicolaceae > Sherwoodlollariibacterium. The sequence continues at coordinate 11,173 of CAZAPC010000028.1, read as the reverse complement.
GCTACAAAATCACCCGATGAGATATGCCTCCTTATCTATAATTATATCGACCCCGATATTGTAAAAAGTTATCTTGCCCATAGTATTTCGGGGCTGAATAATTCTGAAAGGCAATATTTACTCCAGGTGGTAAGGAGTAACCAGCTGGAGAAATTTATTACCTACCAGATGGAAGTGCAGTCTTTGCGGGCGAACCAAAAAGTAAAATCAGTGTTGATTAAAGCGCGGGAGTTGGCGGATAAGGCAAAAGAGCTTGAAGGCGCGCCCCGAGATATTAAGGTAACAGTTAAGGGCGTTAAGGGGGAGTATTCTTACCGCCGCTTTACGGTAGATTCAGCTTGCGGCATTGATTGTGAATTTAAGCCGGTTGAAGAAAAGGACGTATCTTTAAACGGACAATATCAGGAAGATTTAAAACTTTCTCCGTATTCGGTGAATCTGATTATCTTAAAGAATAAACCGGCTGCGGCCGAAGCAGTTGTAAAGACAGAAAAAAATGCTCCTTAAAGACAAACAAATTTATACTGTTTCCCAGGTTACTAAAGAAATTAAGGTAATCCTTGAGAGCACCTTTGGTATGGGGGTCTGGGTAGAGGGAGAGGTCTCAGACTTTAAAACTTATCCTTCCGGCCACGCTTACTTTTCTTTAAAAGACAGCGAGTCGTTATTAACAGCAGTTATGTTTGCCCGAGCGAATGCGCAGGTTAAGTTTAAAATCGAAAACGGGCTGAAAGTGGTTTGTTTCGGAAAGATTAATTTTTACGGGCCGCAGGGCAAGACTCAACTCGTTGTCGAAAAAATAGAGCCCAAAGGCATAGGGGCGCGGCAATTGGCATTTGAGCAGTTAAAAGAGAAACTCTTAAAAGAGGGGGTATTTGACCCCGCGCATAAAAAAGCTCTTCCGCTAATGCCGTTTAATATCGGCATAGTTACTTCAGGCGCCGGGGCTGCTATACGCGATATCCTGGGCATACTTAAGAAGGGCGCTCCTGGGGTAGGCGTTGTGATAAGGCCTGTGCGCGTGCAGGGAGAGGGTGCGGCACTTGAAATAGCAAAAGGGATAGAGGAGCTCAATGAATTTAAAGAGATTGACCTTATTATCGTAAGCCGAGGAGGGGGGAGCACTGAAGACCTCTGGGCATTCAATGAGGAGCCATGTGTCCGCGCAGTATATAATTCCGGGATACCGGTTGTTTCTGCCGTGGGGCATCAGATAAACACAAGCCTTTGTGATTTAGCGGCGGATATCTTTGTCGAGACTCCTACTGCCGCGGCTAAGATTATCGTTGATAAGAAGAATTTGCTTTTAACTGAAATAAGTGAATTAAGGCATGAAATGGGATTTTCTGTTTTGGATAAAATTAATTTCTTTAAGAATGAAGTGACCAGGCTTAAGGCAAGCTTAAAAAGCCCTATGGACAAGCTGCAGGAGAAAGAACAGTTATTAGACGAACTTTATGTTGCTTTAGGTAGCAATATCCGGCAGGCAATCAGCATAACAGGGGAGAGGTTGAAATCATTTATTGAAAGGCTTGATGCCTTAAGCCCTTTAAAGGTTTTGTCCCGCGGGTATAGTTTAAGCATGAGAGAGCCAGGCGGGGTTATTATCAGGGAGGCATTTAAGCTTTGCCCGGGCGAGTTGGTTAAAACCATTCTTGATAGAGGCGCGTTTATAAGCAGGGTTGAGGGTATAATCAAGGAGAATGAAGATGAAGGAAAAACAGTCGTTTGAAGATGATTTAAAGAAACTACAGAAAATCGTAGAGGAGCTTTCTTCGGGCAAGCTTACTTTAGGGGAATCGCTTAAGAAATACGAAGAGGGCATAAAGCTTGCGCAGGGCTGCTCTTCGCTTTTGGAAGATGCCCAGAGGAAAGTAGAGTCCTTGCTGAAAAAAGAGGGAAAGTTTGCGCTCGAAAAATTTAAGGAAGAGGAAGAGTAATAATGTTGCTTGAAAAGATTCATTCCCCGGAAGACCTAAGGAAACTTAAGGTCGATGAACTTGTGCCCCTGGCAGCTGAAATACGTCAGAGGATAGTCGAGGTCGTCTCTATAAACGGTGGGCATCTTGCCTCCAGCCTCGGGGCTGTGGAGTTAATCCTCTCCCTGCATTATTCTCTTAATACCCCTTTTGATAAGATAGTCTTTGATGTAGGCCACCAGGCTTATGCGCATAAGATAATCACCGGCAGGGCAGGAGAATTTGCCACCCTAAGGCAATATGGCGGTTTAAGCGGTTTTCCCTCCAGGCAAGAATCGGAAGAATTTGATATTTTTACTACCGGGCATTCTGCCAATGCCGTATCTTTGGCTCTCGGCCTTGCCTGCGGACGGGACAAGCTTCCTGCCGCAGGGCGTTTTAAGGTCGCGGCGGTTATCGGAGATGGATCTTTAAGCGGAGGTTTATGTTTTGAAGGCCTGAATAACGCCGGGCACCTTAAAAAAGATATCTTGGTGATTTTAAATACGAACGAATTAAGCATTGCTCCGAATGTAGGCGCGATAAGCAATTATCTTAATAAAATTATATCCCTTCCGGTATATAACCATTTCCGGGAATCATTGGTGAACTTTCTTTCATCACGCGGCCCGCGGGCAGAGAGGCTGCTTAGGCTTGCGAATAAGTTTGAAGAGGGCCTAAAGGGATTATTTGTCCCGGGGGTTTTATTTGAAGAGTTGGGCTTTCGCTACTTTGGGCCTTTAGACGGGCATAATATTGACCTCTTGGTGCATTCCTTGAGGAATATATTAAATATTAAAGGCCCGTGCATAGTGCACGTAGTAACAAAAAAGGGAAAAGGTTATTTTGCCTCCGAGGCGGAACCGGTGAGGTTCCATGGAACAGGCCCTTTTGATATCCAGGCTGGTTTAGCCCTGGCAAAGCCGGGATTAGCAAAAAGCTATACTGATGTATTCGCGGATAAATTGCTGGAATTGGCTAAGTCAGATGATAAAATTGTAGGAGTTACCGCGGCTATGCCGGAAGGAACGGGTTTAGATAAATTCAGGGATGCTTTTCCCGATAGGTTCTTTGATGTGGGAATTGCCGAGGCACACGCAGTAAGTTTTTCCGCCGGATTAGCCAGAGGAGGGCTTAAGCCCGTAATTGCGGTATATTCCACATTTCTTCAGAGGGCCTATGACCAGATTATCGAAGATGTTGCGTTGCAGAATCTCCCGGTTGTTTTCTGTATTGACCGCGGGGGGATAGTGGGAGAAGACGGAGTTACTCACCAGGGGATATTCGATATCGGTTTTTTAAATACGGTCCCCGGCTTAGTTAGCATGGCCCCTAAAGATGCGCAAGAGCTTGAGAGAATGCTGGAGTTTGCGTTAGGGCTTAATAAGCCAGTGACTATAAGATATCCCCGGGCGCCTGCTTTTTATCCCGCCGGTAATCAACCCGGTTTTAATGTTGAATTGGGCAGATCAGAAGTCGTAAGGCGGGGGAAGGACTTTGCGCTTATTGCCTTAGGCAGCATGGTCTCTGTATGCCTGGATGCCGCGGAGATCCTTTTAAAAAGCGGCTTATCAGGGGAGATTATTAATGCCCGCTTTATAAACCCTTTAGACATGGAAACGCTAAGCGTATTAAGAAAAAGATTTGAGTTTATTTTTACTGCGGAAGAGGGGATAACAGATGCTGGTTTTGGTTCTTTAATAGAAGGCGCTATCGGAAAGCCGGTAGTAAAAATAGGATTGCCGCGTAAATTCATCCCCCACGGCAAAAGGGATTTGTTGTTGGATAAATGCGGGTTATCCGCATCTGGTATTGCGGAGAAAATAGTTAAAGTAATATGCCCAAAATAATTATAAACAGGGATAAATGCAAGGGTTGCCTTTTGTGCGTTGAGGCTTGCCCTAAGAAATTAATTGCGCGGGAAGATAGCCTTAATAAGAAAGGATATAATCCGGTTAAGTTCAAGGGCGGGGATGAATGTATTGGTTGTGCTTTTTGCGCAATCATCTGCCCCGATTGTTGCATTGAAGTGTTAAAGTAGGGACTGGCCCCGAAGGGGGCTGTCCCTGCCAAGCGAGAAAACTATGGTAAGGGAGAAACGCCAAAAAAAAGTGTTAATGTCAGGTAATGAAGCAATAGCTGAAGGAGCATTGCAGGCAGGTTGTTGTTTTTACGTCGGTTATCCTATAACACCTCAGAATGAGCTTATTGGGTATATGTCTGTTCACATGCCCGGTAGAGGAGTTTTTATACAGGCTGAGTCGGAGATTGCAGCGATAAATATGGTTTATGGCGCATCAGCTGCGGGCGTGCGCGCAATGACCTCTTCTTCCAGCCCCGGGATAAGCTTGAAGCAGGAGGGGATATCTTATATTGCCGGGGCAGAGCTTCCGGCGGTAATCGTAAATATTATGCGCGCGGGCCCGGGATTAGGCAATATCTGGCCGGCGCAATCAGATTATTTTCAGGCAACCCGCGGAGGAGGTAACGGGGAGTACCGGTGTATAGTTTTAGCCCCGTCTTCTGCGCAGGAGGCGTTTGATATTATGCCGGTTGCTTTTAATCTTGCGGATAAATACCGGAACCCGGTGATTGTCTTGGGAGACGGCATGTTAGGCCAGATGATGGAGCCTGTTCAGCTTCCTCCCTGCGCCCTGCGCCCTGCTGCGGGTGAATTTAAGAAACCCTGGGCATTGACCGGTTCCCAAGGAAGGAAGCAGAATATTATAAAATCTTTTTATATGCGCGAAGGAGAGCTTGAGGAGGCAAATCTAAGGCTTCAGAAAAAATACGCTCAGATTACGAAGGATGAACAGAGATACGAAGAGATGGAGACAAAAGATGCCCGGATTATTTTAGTAGCTTACGGCTCAATGGCAAGGATTGTTAAATCTGCAGTTAAATCCCTAAGAGCAAAGGGCATCAAAGCGGGTTTGCTGCGTCCTATAACTCTCTGGCCCTTCCCCGTAAAAGCTTTTCAACAGACAAACAGACAAACAGATAAACAGATAAACTATTTAACAATAGAAATGTCATACGGCCAGATGGTTGAGGATGTAAGGCTTACGGTTTCAGGAAGGGCCCGGGTTGATTTCTTAGGTAGGTCCGGCGGAGGGGTTCCGTCAGAAGAAGAGATTATTAAGAAGGCGGTAGAGTTATATGGATAAAATATACGCTCATCCAAAATCCCTGCGGGATATTTCAACTCATTATTGTCCGGGTTGCGGGCACGGCATTGCGCACAGGCTTATTGCAGAGGCTGTGGATGAATTAGGTATAAGAGAAAAAGTAATTGCCGTTGCTCCTGTCGGATGCGCGGTTATTGCTTATGACTATTGGGATTTTGATTGCTCAGAGGCAGCCCATGGCAGGGCGCTTGCTGTTGCTACTGCCATAAAAAGAGTAAGGCCGGGGAATATTATTTTTACCTATCAGGGAGACGGAGACTTGGCTGCGATAGGAACCAACGAGACGATACACGCTGCCAACCGCGGCGAAAACCTGACGGTAGTTTTTATTAACAACGGAGTTTATGGGATGACCGGCGGCCAGATGGCCCCTACTACTTTACTTCATCAGAAGACAGCGACTACTGTTTCAGGAAGGGATGAGAAAATACATGGGTTTCCCTTAAAGATATCCGAGATGCTTGCTTTATTACCTGGTGTAAAATATATTGAACGGACTTCATTGCATTCCCCGCAGGAGATTATAAAAACTAAGAAAGCGATAAAACAGGCGTTTTCCAATCAGCTGGAAGGAGTTGGTTTTTCTATGGTTGAGGTGCTTTCTCCCTGTCCTACTTATTGGGGGCTGACTCCGGCAAAGGCATTAGATTGGATTAGAGGGACAATAATAAAAGAGTTCCCTTTAGGCAGGATAAAATGAACGAAAAGATAATCATCGCCGGAAGCGGAGGGCAGGGTATAATGCTTTTAGGAAAAGTCCTGGCAGAAGCTGCTATGGAAGAAGGCAAGTTTGTAACTTGGCTCCCGGCTTATGGGGCTGAAGTTAGAGGCGGAACCGCGCATTGTATGGTGGTAATATCGGATAGCGAGATAGGGTCCCCTTATATTACAAAAGCAGATACGTTGATTGTTATGAATAAGCCTTCTTTTGACAAATTCAGCTCCCGGCTAAGTAAATCCGGAAAAATAATAGTTAACAGTTCATTGGTAGATCCAAAAGAAAGCAGCGCAAAGATAGAAAAATACCCCTTTACTGAAATAGCGGTACAGCTAGGGAATATAAAAGTGGCGAACATGATCGCGTTAGGATGCTATTTAAGCGGCAGTAATTCTGTTAAGGCAGAAAGCGTGTTAAGGGTGATGAGAAAAATAGCCCCTGCAGGAAGGGAAGACCTTATTAGCATTAATCAGGAGGCTTTGGATACGGGGGTTAATTTAAAAAATGGTTAGAGTAAGATTTGCTCCAAGCCCGACGGGAAACTTGCATATAGGAGGGGGGCGTACGGCCCTGTTTAACTGGCTATATGCGCGTTCGAAAAATGGGAAGTTTATTTTAAGAATAGAAGATACGGATAAGTTGCGCTCTAAACAGGAATTTGTAGACGAAATATTAAACAGCTTAAAATGGCTTGGGTTTAACTGGGATGAGATTTATTACCAGAGCCAGCGTTTTAATATTTATAATGAGTTTGCCCAAAAGCTGCTTAAGGAAGGAAAGGCATATACAGAAAAATCTCCCGAGAGAGAAGGCGAGGCGGTAATATTTAAGGTAATGCCGCAGAAAATAAAAGTTAATGATTTAATCCGGGGTGAGATTGAGTTTAATTCGGAAGTTATCAAGGATCAGGTCCTGATTAAATCCGACGGTACGCCTACTTATAATTTTGCATGCGTAATAGATGATGCGACAACTGACATTACACACGTAATCCGCGGCGATGATCATATATCCAATACGCCCAAGCAGGTGCTTTTGTATGAAGCATTAGGTTTCAAATTGCCTGACTTTGCGCATCTTCCGTTAATCTTGGGGATGGAAGGAGGCAGGCTTTCAAAGAGGACCGGCGCAACCGCAATAAGCGATTACCGCGCAATGGGGTATCTGCCTGAAGCCTTGGTTAACTACCTTTTGCTTTTAAGCTGGGCGCCGGGAGAGAACCGCGAACTTATAGATATAAACGAAGCGGTAAAGCTATTTGATCTAACTAGCGTGAATAAAACCGCAGCCACGTTTGATTTAAAGAAACTAGGTTGGATGAATAATCAATATCTAAAAAATGAGGATACCGGAAAGCTAACGGACCAGATACTTCCTTTACTATCGCAAAAGGGTTATATAAAAAATGATGATTTCGATAGAAATTATATTCTCTCTCTGGTAGAATTATTTAAACCCAGGCTCAGCTTGGTAAATGATTTTCCTGACTGGGCGGATTTTTTCTTTATTGATGATGTAGTTATAGATCCTAAGGCCGCAGAGAAATACTTAAACAAAGATTTCTCGCATGAATTTTCGCTTTTTTCAGAGCGGCTTACCTTGCTAAAGAATTTTGATATTATAAGCATTGAAGAAAGTTTTCGGGGGTTGGTAAGCGAGTTAGGGATAGAGGCAAAAGTTTTAATTCATCCGGTAAGGGTTGCGCTTACAGGAAAGACCGTCGGGCCGGGATTGTTTGAGGTAGTATATTATTTAGGCCTTGAGAAAACAAGAAAAAGGCTGGCAAGGCTTATTAAACAATAAGACGGGTGGCGCATGAAAAAAGAAAAAATATTATTAGCGTTATTTTTAAGCCTGTTGTTTGTTACTTATGTTTTAGCGGATACGGTTGTCCTTAAGTCCGGGCAAAAGGTAGAAGGTAAGATTACGGAAAGGACAGATAAATACGTAAAAATAAATTTTCAAGGAGTAGAATTGGTATATTATCAAGATGAAATCGCCAGTATTATAGAGAGCGAAAGGCGCGTTTCTGCCTCTGGGGCAGATTTAAGTTTTAAGCCCTCCTATGCTCCCATTGATTTTTCCGGTTTAGCAGAACATTATCCTACTGAATCCGAATTAAGCGCAGCCCAGGATGAATATTCCCCCGAAAGTATTATTGGCGAAAGCGATTTTGGCGCTACCGTTGGCCTGGTAAAAGAAGGCCTAAGTGAGAATACTAAAAAAGCAGCGCCATTAAGTGCAGATTTATCTTCTGCAACAGCTAATCTTCCTCCTGAATACCGGGAGATGATTAAAACTATTCAGAATAACCCTCAAGATATATCTGCCGCGCTCTCCCAGATGCCTGCGGAATACAGGGGCATGGTTGAAGGAGCGATGAAGAATATACCGCAAGTTCAAGGTTCAGGAGCGGATAAAAAGAAAGAATAGTTATTTTGCCCTGTCGTCTAACCGGTAGGACTTCAGATTCTGGATCTGACTATCATGGTTCGAGTCCATGCGGGGCAACCATACTTGGTTTATTAAGATTAAATTATGGACAAGCGGGACAAAACCAAAACAACGGATTATAAATTAGTTATTCAGGAGCTAAAAGAGAACCCTTATAAGAGGCTCAATATAGCTTTTGCTTTAATGGTTATTGTGCCGTTTTTAGCATTTCTATATCTTTTAACAAGCAGGTTATTTACAATAGATATATTAATCGGAAATACCGGTTTTATACTTGGGGTTACCTTCTTTATTTCCATCTGCGGGTTTTATATCGCTTATAATATTTTAAAGAAGATTTTTAATAAGATTTTAGATTATGCTTTTCAGGCAAAACATAGCGATCAATTGAAATCAACTTTTGTGGCCACGGTATCTCATGAGTTAAAAAACCCCCTGTCTTCAATCAAAATAAATATCTATAATATTTTCGCGGGTTTTATCGGCCAGATAAATGAAGAGCAGAAAAAGGTCCTCCAGCTTTGTCAGGTAACGATTGAACGCATGGCTCGCTTGATAAATGGCCTTTTGGATCTGCATAAAATCGAAGCAGGGGTAGCCAATCTTAAAAGAAACAGGTTTAATCTTGCAGAAATTTCAGCCAGGCAAATAAATGAGTTGCAAACCCTGGCTGATAAAAAGAACGTAAAAATAATAAAAGAATTCTTAGATGAAAGCTTGACTGTTTGGGGAGACGAAGATAAGCTTTCTCAGGCGATTGTTAACCTTTTGAGCAATGGCATAAAATTTGCTCCTGAGAACGGAGCCGTTACTTTGAAAATCTACTCTGATAGTACATTCGCAAAAATAGAATGCGTAGATACTGGCCCGGGGATACCGGATAATAAAGTCAATATGCTTTTTAATAAGTTTGAACGGTTAAATTCCGTTGAAGAAGGCACAGGCCTGGGGCTTGCTATTACCAAGGATATTGTGGAGTTGCATAGAGGGAAAATTTTGGTAGAGAGTCAGGTTGGCAGGGGAAGTAAGTTTATTATACTGTTGCCTCGCGACTTAAGGGAAACAAAGAGGTAAATGCCGTGCAAACGAAAGACCCTAAAAAGATACTTATAGTAGAAGACGAAAAAGAATTGGTGCTGGGTTTAGCTACCCTGCTTAAATCGCACGGGTATTCAATTGTCGTGGCTTACGACAGCTTATTCGGCATAAGCTTAGCGCATAAAGAAAATCCTGATTTAATAATTTTAGATTTAGGTTTGCCTGCTGGCGGTGGTCTTTATGTTTTAGAGAGCCTAAAAAATTCTGTCGAAACTGTAGATATCCCGATTTTGATATTAACTGCTCAACAAGGAGGAGATTTAGAAGAAAAAGCCAAAAGAATCGGGGCATTAGCATATTTACATAAGCCTTTTGACCCGGAATTATTATTAAACAAGATTAATGAAGCCTTGTCCGCTTAAGGAACGGTCCTCTCGCTCTTAAATACTATTGGCTTACAGGGTTATGTTATGCCAAAATTGATATCCTGAAAAATCAAATTTATTCCTATCGTAATTTATTAATGAGCAAGGATTTTGAATGAAAAGAACCGTTTTCTGTTTGCTTGCGTGTTTGTTTATTTTACCCTTACTTACAGAAGCAGCGTTTACCCCGATTGAAATAGCCGAAGAAAAAGAAGCAGCCCCCTCCAGCGAAGCCTGGTTTAATAATTTCACTAAAAGCAGAGAGGATATAATAGAAAAGTACGGCACGGAATTTGCCGTACTTTTTAATTACACCCAGCAGGGGATTATAAGGGCCAGTGAGAATAAAGGCAAGAGCCGTGGTGTCGGTTATTTAAGTCTTGAAATTGAACAAAAGTTATGGCCAGGTGCAGCAGTTTTTATTGAGTTAGACTCTGATAACGGAATGGGGGTAGATAAATTAATCCCCACATATTCCCAATTCAATAATAACTACGGGGAAAGAATTCCCATATATATCCCCGAATTTTACTTGGAGCAGAATTTATTTTCAGGTAGGGTATCAATTGCAGCGGGTAAACTTGATATATCAGATTGGTTTGACGCGAATGTCGCCGCGGAATCTGCGGATACGCAGTTTTTATCCAGCGCACTGGTTAATAACTTAGCCATACCTTTTCCGTCAAAGGGTTTGGGAGGTTTGGTTGTATTTATGCCATATGAATGGGTTTATTTTCAGTCCGGAGCCGGCACTGCCCGCGCAGCGTCTACTAAAACAGGCCTAAGCGATGGATTTAACAGTGTTTTTTTTATCAATGAGGCGGGATTAAGCCCTAAGATCGGAGAACTTAAAGGAAATTACCGGGTTATCTTTTATCTTAACCATGAAAAGATGGAGCGTCTCGACGGGGAAGGGGAGAAGAAAGATACTTTAGGTTACGCAGTAAGCTTTGATCAAGAGATAACCAAAAGAATTACGCTTTTTTTCCGTTACGGTAATGCCGATGAAAAGATATGGGATATAAAACATTTCTGGTCTTTCGGCGCCCAACTCCTTGAGCCTATTCCGGGGCGCAAGCTTGATTATTTTAGCGTGGGCGTTGCGCGTTCAATTATGGGCGATGATTTTCGTAGCGCAAACGAAGAGGCTACTTCAAGTACAGAGACTATGTATGAAGTTTACTATAGTTATAATTTAAATCCGTTAATTACTTTATCTCCCAGCCTTCAGGTGGTAACCCATCCTAATGCAGATAGGACAGCTAAGACTGCCATAGTATTGGGCTTCAGGTTTTTGTTGAGTTTTTGACCTTATCATTATATAATGGCTCTACTTCAACATTACGCGCGGGTGGTGGAATGGCAGACACGCTACTTTGAGGGGGTAGTGGG
>CAZAPC010000027.1:0-11968 GCA_964486875.1 uncultured Planctomycetales bacterium | reverse complement strand
GGTATAGGATAATGGATAATGACGCTGATTCCCATTTTTTTAAGATATTCGCAAACCCTCTGACGATTTTTCAATCTTACGGCATAAACATGGTAAACATGGTGTGCCCAAGGGTAAACATAAGGCCTAACTACCCCTTCCAGGTCTTTTAATAACTGGCTGTAAATTTCTGCAGCGGCAACGCGCATTTTATTCCATCGGTTGAGTCTTTTTAGTTTTACGCGCAAGACAGCAGCCTGCAGAGTATCCAATCGGGAATTATACCCGACAAGGGTATGTTCATACTTAGAAACCCGGCCGTAATCCCTGAGCATCAAGAGCTTTTTATAAACTGTTTCGTTATCAGTAGTAACCATTCCGCCGTCGCCCAAGGCACCCAGATTTTTCGAAGGATAAAAACTAAAGCACCCGATATCCCCTATGCTTCCTGCCTTCTGCCATCTTCCGGAAGATAATTCAATTTCCGCCCCGTGCGCCTGGGCTGCATCTTCAATAACCTTCAACTGATTATCCCGGGCAATCTGCATAATCTCAGCCATATTTGCCGGTTGGCCGTAAAGATACACGGGGATAATCGCTTTGGTATTTTTGTTAATCGCCTTACTGATGGATGCCAGGTCGATATTATAACCCTTTTCTTCTATATCTACAAAGACTGGCTTTGCACCCGTATAGGAGACCGCTAGAGCAGTAGCGATATAAGTGAACGCCGGAAGGATTACTTCATCACCTTCTTTTATCCCTAAACTGGCTAATGCCAGAAATAAGGCCGCGGTGCCGGAACTGACCCCCGCCGCATAGCGGCTGCCGCAAAACTGTGCAAATTCTTTTTCAAAAAGCTCGACCTCGCAGCCTAAAATAAAATCGCCTCTTCGGATGACTTTATTAATAGCCTGTTTAATCTCTTTTTGTATCTGGCGGTGCTGCGCACCCAAATCCGAGAATTGTATCTTCATAATAAACTCCTTACTGCCTCAAAAACCTCTTCTGCGCTGATAGACCTTAGACACTGCCGATCTTTATCACATAGCGGTAACCGGAAATTTTGATAACATGGGCGACAGTGAATATTGCTTTTTATAACTATATGGTTACTTTCCTTAGGATACGGGCCGTAGACCCGTTCGTCTACAGGCCCGAAAATAGATACTGTCTTTACCCCCAAAGCCACGGCTACATGCAGAGGGCCGCCGTCATTGGTCACCAACAGGCGCAAGCGCCCGACTAATGCCGCCAGTTCCGAAAGCGAAGTTTTGCCTGTCAAATCTATGGCGTTATTACGCATAGCATTAACGATGATATCTGCCAGCGGCTTTTCACTTTCATCGCCTAAGATCAAAACCTTGGCCTTAAACGCCTCAATTATTTTATCCGCTAACTGGGCGAATTTTAAGGCCGGCCAGTGCTTGAATTCCGATTCCTTTCCCCAACTGGCCCCTGCGCCGGGGACTATGCCCACAAGGAGGTTATCTTCATTTATCCCCGCACAATCCAAAATCCGCCTGACTTTATTCTTATCTGCTTCAGGTATATTTAACTCTAACCGCCCAGGGCCTGTTTTTGCGTTAAGAAAGCGTAGTAATTCCAAATAATACTCCACGACATGTTTATCCTGATAGCCTGAAATATCAATTCTGTCAGTCAGAAACCTGCCGCGTTGTTTATAATTGAAGCCGATGCGCTTCTTTATGCCCACTATTTTAGATATTAAACTATAGCGGTGGTCAAGAGAAAAATCAAGAGAAATATCAAACCGTTCTTTTTTTATTGCCCGGATTAACTTTAAGAATCTAAAAATTCCCTCCCATCTGGATTCCTGGTAAATCTTTTTTAAATCCCCCCGGGATAAGGCAAAGGTCTTATTAATGCGGGGGTTGTTTCTTAAAATCTCGCTTACTCTCTGATTGCACCAATATCCCACCCAAATATCCGGATAGGACTCCTTCAAAGAAGCGATCACCGCGGTAGTGAATAAGACGTCGCCGATACCAAAAGGATTAATAACTAGTACTTTTTTCAAATTTTACCCTTGAATTTACCCTGCTTTAAGATTTGAACTAATCGCTTTACATCCTGGGTTTTATCTTTACTGCAAACCAGTAGGGCATCCTTGGTATCTACAACTACGATGTCTTTTAATCCGAGAGTCGCAACCAACCGCTTATTAGCCCAGACCAAGGTGTTCTTGCTCCCCAAATCTACGCAGTTTCCTTTAAGGATATTCCCGTGCCTATCTTTTTTCATAATCTCTCCCATTGCTTGCCAACTCCCTAAATCCGACCAGCCGAACCCTGCCGGTATCAACGCAATATTATGGGCCTTCTCCATAATAGCATAGTCCACTGAAATAGAGGGGAATTCATGCCAATGCCCAATTAATAATTTTAAACTGCCTGCTGACTTGACGATCTCATATACCTGGGGTACAGATCCCTTTATTTCTTGCAACATCACATCTGCCCTAAAGACAAAAATCCCGCTGTTCCAATAATAATTCCCTTCTTTTACAAACTTTTTCGCCTTTGAAAGAATTGGTTTCTCTATAAACCTATCTATCAAATAAACGCCAGAGCCGATTTCGGCGTTCGTCTTCGGCTTCGTCTTTACCTTGATATAACCATAACCGGTCTCCGGGCGCCGAGGCGTAATACCTAATGTAACAATGTAGCCCCTGGCAGCAACAGCTACGGCCATGCGTATAGCTCTTAAGAATTCACTCTGGTCTTTTACAAAATGGTCGCTGGGCGCAACAATGATTACTGCCTCTTTGCTTATATCGTGGATGATCTTTGATATCACGGCAATGGGCGGAAGCGTATTCTTGGGGCTTGGTTCAAGTAAAATATTATTGGAGGATAGCTTGAGTTTCCTTGCATATTCACGGATTTTCTTTTCGTGCACAAAGCTGCTAGCCAGATAAATATTCTTCTGCGGCAATAGGCGAATGAACCTTCGGATAGTCTCTTCTATCATCGGTTTGTCAGAATAGACTTTAAGGAATTGTTTCGGCTCTGACTGGCGGCTCAAAGGCCAAAACCGGGTACCCTCGCCTCCGGCTAAAATAATCGCAAACGTCATGTGTAGAATATCTCCTTCGGTTTAACTTACTAAAAAAGCGTATAGATAAAGGGTGCGACCGCTGAGCTTTGCGTGAAAAATATCAATAGGCCTAGCAAAAGAAGCATAATGATGATCGGTGCCAGCCACCACTTTTTACGCGCGCGTAAAAAATCCCAAAATTCACCCAAAATGGCAAACCTGCCCTTAGTTGCCTTAGGCATTAGAACCTCCTTTCATAATTGGAAGCGGCAAAGGGTAACTTTTGCTTCTTGGACCAATAAGTTTGTTTATCCTTTTGGAATCGTCTATCTAACAGATCTTTTCTCAATAACCTTAATAGCAGTCCTACAGGAGCAAAAACTAAATAAAAGATAAGCGACAGAATTATACGGGTGTTCACCCAACTTAGCACAAAGGCCAGGCGCATCCATAATATATATATTGGCTTTAAAAAAAGAGGCGCAGCTAATGCTGGGATAAAAAATAATAACACCAGAGATAATGCCGGATTGGAAAATTGTTTTTCTTTCCAGAAAATAATTCCAGAGAGGCACAAAAAGGCAAACCCCATAATCATACCGAATTGTTTCAAGCTGTATTTATCCGTCTGCAGTTTATCCATTCCGCTAATCTAACTCAAATACCTCCTGCCATTTAATCTCTTCTTTTAATTGGTGCTGGTCATTCTTATCTAATAAAAGGGTGCCTATTATTAGATAATCCATCTCTGTCCTTAAAAAACATTTCCAGGCATCTTCGGGGGTGCAAACCAGCGGTTCTCCCCTCACGTTAAAAGAAGTATTGATAACTACAGGGCATGCGGTTTTCTTATAGAAGGCGTTAATCATATCGTAATAAAGAGGGTGGTCTTCTCTCTTAATGGTCTGGATTCTAGCGGAGTTATCTACATGGGTTACCGCGGGTATCTGCGAGCGCCTCACCTTCAATTTCTCAAACCCCTTCAAGGTGCTGACAGAATTCGGTAAATCAACCCTTTTCTCCTTTTTTACCGGTGCCACTAAAAGCATATATGGACTCTTCTTATCCAATTCAAACCATTCCCAAGCTTTGTCTTCTAAAACCGTAGGGGCAAAAGGCCGGAATGACTCACGATATTTAATCTTTAAATTCATCTTTGACTGCATTTCTGGACTACGGGCATCGGCGATAATGCTCCTTGCCCCCAATGCCCGAGGCCCAAATTCCAAGCGCCCCTGGAACCAACCGATCACCTTGCCTTGTATGATTAAATCTGAAATTACCTGCGGGATTTCTGCACTAGAAAGCCTTTTATATGGTGCGCTCTGGTTTTTAAGAAAATGCTCTATCTCCTCATCGGTATAATCAGGGCCTAACAATGAAGTCCTCTGTAGGTCATTTTTATCATCGGCATTGCGCTGTTTGCCCAAATATTTATGCCAGATGAGCAGGGCGGCACCCAGCGCACCTCCGGCATCTCCGCTGGCAGGTTGTATCCAGATTTCTGTAAAAGGGCCTTCGCGCAAAATCCGTCCGTTGCCCACACAGTTCAAAGCTACGCCTCCGGCCAGACAGAGTTTATCTCTTCCGGTAACGCGATGCACGTGCTTGGACATACGCAGCATGATTTCTTCAGTCACTTTCTGGATGGAAGCGGCAATATCCATATCCTTCTGCGTAATCTTAGTTTCGGGTTTACGCGCTGGACCACCAAACAGTTTCTCAAATTTCCAGTTGGTCATCCTCAGACCGTTGCAATAACCGAAATAACGCATGTTCAGCTTGAAGGAACCATCTTCTTTTAAGTCCAAAAGCTCGCTTAAAATTAGGCCCGCATACTTTGGCTCGCCGTATGGCGCCAGGCCCATTAACTTATATTCTCCGGAATTAACCTTAAAACCGGCGTAATAGGTAAAGGCCGAATACAGTAAACCTAAGGAATGCGGAAATTTTAAGGTATATAGTATCTCAATATCATTTTCTCTACCAATGCCGAAACTGGCAGTCTCCCATTCGCCTACACCGTCCATAGTCAAAAACGCAGCTTCTCTAAAAGGCGAAGGATAAAAAGCGCTGGCAGCGTGTGATTCGTGATGGCCGGTAAAGAGAATTTCACCATCGTATTTTAATTCTCTGCGGATCAACTCCGGTATCCAAAGCTTCTGTTTCAACCAAAGAGGCATCGCCTGCAGGAATTGCCTTACCCCTGAAGGGGCATAGCTAAAATAGGTTTCCAGGATCCTCTCGAACTTAATAAACGGTTTCTCATAAAAAACAATGTGGTCTAAGTCCTGTACCCTCAGGCCTGCCTCCTTCAAACACCAATTAATGGAGGTTACGGGAAAATTAGAATCGTGTTTCTTGCGCGTAAAGCGTTCTTCTTGAACTGCGCCGAAAATCTGGCCGTCACGCAAAAGACAGGCAGCGCTATCGTGATAAAAACAGGATATGCCTAGTATATTCATAATTATTGGCCGAGTTTTATAGAAATCTTATCCAATACTTCATCTACGCTAATATCGGCGAGGTTGCCTTTGGCAATAACAACATTGCCCTCTCCCCATGGCCCCCATCTTCTTGGATTCTTTCCGGGGATATCATTCCTGAAGATTGCCACTACCGGCGTACCTACAGCCGTGGACAAATGCACGGGGCCGCTATCATTTGAAATCAAGAGCCTGCACTTCTTTAGCAATACAGCACATTCTTTAAGGTTAAGTTTACCGGTAAAATTGATCAGACCGGAATTTAGAGCACAAAAATCCCTGCTTTTTCCTACTTCCTCCTGCCCACCAATAAGCAGAAACTTATAGGGGTATTTCTGAGATAATTTTTGTGCCAATTCTGCGAAACAAGCCACCGGCCATTGTTTAACGGCATCGCTAGTCCAGGGATGCAAGGCTACCAATGTATCATTCTCCTTTATTCCGGATTCCTCCAACAAATTTGTAATCCTAATTTCTTTTAAATCCAGAACTAACGATTTATCTTTTGTCATAGCCCCCACCAAACTAACTAATTCCAGGTTATAATCTACTTCGTGTTTATCCCCAAGGCATTTTCGGTCTAGAATGCGATGGGTTAATAAAAACCCCCATTTACGCCGATAACCTGCCCTGACCGGTATCCCTGCCAGAAAAGTGATAATGTTCATTTCCTTGGAAGGATTAAGCATCAGGGCAATATCAATATTTCTTTTTCTTAGCAAAGAGGCTAACTTCCACAGTTCCACCACACTATGTTTTCTGCCCTCCCAGGCAACTGTCTCGTCGATAAAAGGCACTGAATCTGCTAATTCCCGGACATGAGGGTTGACGACTACAATCAGTTTGGCCTGCCTGAAGGTTTCTTTTAGTGCGCGCAGGGCCGGGATATTCAGCAAAAACTCCCCAAAGCGGTCACTGCGTACTGCCAGGATATTCTTTACGCCTTCGGGCTTTGTATTCACAGATAAACCTTTTTTAAAGATAGGCCTAATCCAGCAACATACCAGAAGAGCACGGCAACGCGGGAATAATATAAACTGCTTTCCGTAAGGCCATTTACCAGAAAAGCCGCTAGGCTGACAACAGAGGAAAGGACCAGGATTTTCAGATAATCATCTTTTGTCGTTTTGTATATATCAATCAGGCTTCGGAATAACTTATACAAAAGCCAAACAAAAATACCTAATCCCGCTAAGCCGATCTCTGCGGCCATATGCAGGAAATTATTATGGGCATACATATAATCCGAGGTGATAATATTACGGTATTCCGGATTTTCCTTAAACGATTTGTAATTTTTCATAAATGTATTTGAGCCCACGCCAATTATGGGATGGCTGCGGATCATATTCAGGGTGTTGCGGTAAACTGCGATCCGGTCATCATTGCACATGATGCGCAAAGGATTATAATTCATTTCTCTGGCCCAATCTTTGAAGCTTCGCGGCAAAATAAAAGGAGAAACAACCAAGATGAGCGCAAAAAAAGTTAAAATCAACTTGTCTTTCTTGATGAGCCCAAACAAAAGCAAGCTCACCAAGACAGCCAATAAAGACGGGCGCGAATAGGTAACCAAAAGGCCTGCCAATAAAAATAACATTACTACCAACATATAAATCTTGATTTTTCTTCTAAAATAATATAATGTCGGACCCAATGCCAAAGGGATAATAGCGCTTAAGTATACGCCCATTAAATTGGCATCCTTAAAAGATGCAGTTGCCCTAGTTAACCCTATATTGACCACCGGGGCATATCCACGCACAAAATCCTTCCCAGTAGAAATCTGCCATAGTCCGTCAAAGGAAACGAAACAGGCGCCCAATATCATGCCTGCCAGAATTTTCTTAAAGTGCGCTTTGTCCTTTACTCCTTCAGAGACAGCAAGGAAAATTAATCCGTATTGCAGCAGCCGTAATATCCCCCCTTTTAAACTGTCTCTGATAGATACGGAATGGACCAACGAGATGGCAGATATTGCCAAAAGGGATACAAAGGCCAAATTAATAGGTGTATTTATCAATCTTTCTCGCCGTAAAAGCTTCTGCATGAGGTATGCCATCAATAACCATATCTGAAAGAAACTCAAAGGGGCAGAGGCAACAGCCATGGAAAAAGGCAAAAAAACAATAGCCCAATAAGCGGTAAAAGAAAAAAATTTGAGCATTTTATTTTCAGGCGTCATATTAAGGCAGAAGACGGTATTTTATAATAGAAAATATAGCATGTAAGCCGTCAAACCATCTGATCTTTTTACCGTCAAGATAACTACGAGGATAGTAAGAAACAGGCACCTCCAGTATGCGTAAATGCCTTTTGAGTATTTTACAAATAATTTCTACTTCTATATCAAAACTTTTAGACTTCAGGTTCAGCTCAAGGAATAGGCTTCGGCTGGCCATTTTATAACAGGTGGCATAATCATTCAAATGGCTGGCGAACATCAAATTCAAGAACCCCGTTAAAAATTTATTCCCCCAACGGTGTGCCAAGAGCCCTTTGCGCCCTGACAGGAACCTCACCCCCAGTGTCATCTCCGCTCTTGCGTCTAAGAGCGGTTGCAACAGATTAAAATATTCCTGCGGGTCGTATTCCAAATCCGCATCCTGTATTACTACGAACTCACCGCTCGCCTCCTGTATCGCCTCTCTGACAGAAGTGCCTTTGCCTTTATTGTAAGAATGGTATATCACCTTAATCATCCCCAAGGAATCTTTCATCTTTAGTATATCCTGCAAAGCGGCCTGAGTGCCGTCAACAGAACAGTTATCCACAACTATAATCTCTTTATTGATATTGACGGAGGCGATCTTCTCTAGGATCTGCCTAATAGTCTTTACTTCGGTTATAGACCGGGACTATCACTGTAAGTTGCGCCATATTTACCCCGTTATTTTTTTATAAATCGCCCATGTATAAAATTTAAAATAATTCGGAAATAGCCTGAACATCTTAAAATTAGATTTCCCTTTAGTCCTCTCCTTCCAGCATGTGGGCACCTCGGTAATCTTAAAGCCCAAAAAAAAGGCCTTAAGAGGTATTTCCATAGATACCTCAAACCCCTTGGCATTAATATCTATTTTTTCAATTACATCCTTGCGATACATCTTAAAGGCATTGGCAATATCGTGCGTGGGTATTCCTATGAGGCAATGCAAAGACCAACCTACGAATCCTGAGAAAAAACCCTTAATTCTTGACCCGCCGGCACGCGCCCCGTTCTGGATGTATCTGGAACCGCAGACAACATCAAAACCAGATTGGATCTTCTTAAACATCTCCTTGATTGTAGTAATATCATCACAAAGATCGGCCATCACCGGGACGACTGCCTCTGTTTTAACCCGCTCTAAACCGAATTTGACGGCATTGGCAAAGCCCTTTTCGTAAGTGTTATCCATTACTTTGATATTGGGATAGCTACGGCATAATTCTAAGACGCAATCTTTAGTCCGATCGGTAGAATGGTCATTTACGATGACTAAATCGTAATCTAGGTCCAACGACCGCTCTATCTCCTCAACCACTTGGCTGATATTATCTTCTTCGTTATGCGCCGGGACCACGATAGATAGTCTCATGAGATTATCTTATAAATGTGTACGGTGGCATTTTCAAAAAGGAGAACAAATCTTCCCGGGTGCGACCCTGCCCACTCGTCTTCGATGGGGAATAAAACCTCGCGGGTCTGGTGTAATGAGTAGACAAAGAGATAACCGGTTTTACGTCTGAGAAGGTTATTTAACCAAACGTTATAATCTGACCTAGTGCGATAATTACCGTCCTCTTCCAAGTTCTTATGTAGAGTAAGAAAATCATAGCCCCAATGATAAGAGCCATTAGGAAAATAATGTAATTTCACGGGGTCTATTGCGTTTATTGAGACATAATAAACGCTGTTCTTAAAGTCCGTACCATAAAGCGGAAAGGGAACCGGCCTGCCAGCATAAGCGATATTACTTGCCTCGGTATTTCTGTTGAGCCAATCCCAGGCACGCACTGCATCCGGCCAAAAACCAGAATATTTTACCATGCTCGAATAGCTTGAATACTCATTTTCTCTGTAATACTTTTGGCCCCAGGCAAGCGTTAGAACTAGAAATAAAAAAATAATCCCTACAAATAACTTCTTAGGCTTTAGGGAATGTAAGAAATTCAGTCCAGGCCTCAAAGCAAAAAATAAAATAGCCGTAAGTAGCAATGAACCGATTAGCTCTTGATGCTGGGCTAGCTCTGGCATAGATGCCAAGACCGAAATAACGACTAAGATATTCATTACGAAGTCTGGAATCTTTAGGATCTTGGCTAGCAAAAAGCCCAGAATCATACCCACACCTAAAAGTGGAAATAAATACCGCGTATTCGGCAGCGGTATGACGTAACGGTAAACCAAGTAAAGTAATATAGGTAAAATAAGCAGGTAAAATAATTTTACATCTAGGGTCTTCCTCTGTTTTAATAAAACCAAAGGAAGCGCCAAGATCGCTCCTGGAATCACAAAAATGAGCGATTGTGCACCCAAGCCCTCATGAAAGATGAGTTTGGTAAAATGATAATCTTGAAGTTTAAAATGGGCCCGGTAAACGCTAGGCTCCATAACGCCTTTAAAGATAGTTTTACCGAATAACTTTAAATTTAAAGGGTATAACGGATTTGCGGTAGCGATAATATTTCTGATATAGGCAAAACCCCCTAGCGCAGCAATTACAAAAAGTGAAACGAGAAAAAGATTGAATTTACCTTTGCGCAAAGCCAAAAATAAGTAAGGAATAAATAATATAAAGGCGTAAGGAAGAGCAACGGTCTTTGTGCCTAAAAGCAAGCCTAGGCTGATGCTGTAAATTAAGGCATTCGGCCAGGAAAGGTATTGCCATAATAAAAACAGAAAATACACACAAACAAGAAAAAGCGCTGCCACCATCACATCTACGTAGGCAATTTCTAGCTGTTTAAATAAATTGGGAATAAGCAAGAAAATAGAGGCGGCGCAGAAAGACATTGAGCGGGTTAACCCAAGTTTCCTGGATATGCCCAAAACCGATAAAAAAGCAAGTAGAAAGAACGGGACCTGGCCTAAATCTGCAAGAAAGACATTTTTGAAAGGAAAAATTAACCAGAGAAAAAAGAGGCTGCCGTTGATGGGATAATAAGATGGGCTGGGGTCATCTGCAATGACGATAGGGGTATCTAAGCTACCGCTTTTTAACCACTCAACTGGAAAGGTAAAGTGATAATTAAGACTATCCCAACCAAAAGGTGCATGAACAAGGTTAATCGCCACCTTTACCAAGCCAAACCCTAAAATTGCGGCCAAGATAAAGAGCAAGACCCTATTGTTTAAGATATTGTTAATCTCTGTGTATATATTAGAAAGATTTAGAGCAGATCTTTTTTTCACGGATAAAGAATAAATCAACAGAAATATGCAGGCATTAATTAATAGCAAATTCTTTAAATAAAGGGCACCGATAACTCCTAAGAAAAGTTGCACAGCGACAATCTGGGAAAAATAAAGAATAAATGCAGCAGCTACGAAGTCAACGAGAGTAGCAACTTTAAGAAATTTAAAGGCCAGCAAGAATGCTGAGCCTGCAACCAAAAAATTCATAAAAAGAAAAATAATCATTTTAATAACTTCTTGCATCATTTTTTAAATAATTTTCGTACCAATCAAAGGTCACCCTTAGACCCTGCCTAAGGCTATATTTGGGTCTCCATTTTAATATCTTCTCGGCCTTACGACTGGAAAGATATTGCCGGTCAATTTCTCCTTTTATCTTAATTTTACTCAATATCTTTGGCGAAAGCCTATGTTTTCCGGAAATCTTAATCATTAACTTTACCAACTCTAAGACGCTGATTGGTCTGCCATTCCCGAAATTAAATGCCTCTCCCCAAATTTCTTTGTTTTTGAAAAGTGCTCTGGCCAGACAGAGATAGGCGTTAATCGCATCGTCAATATAAATATAATCTCTCAAAGGCGTCCCATCGCTACGTATAACAGGATGTTGGTTACGGATAAGTGCGCGTATGGTATCCGGAATAATGCGCGAGAAATTTATATCGCCAGGGCCGTAAATATTGGCGCACCTTGTTACAGCAACGGCAAGACCGTAACTATGGGCATAGGTGCGTGCTAAAATATCCGCACAGGCCTTAGAGGCGTCATAAGGATGCAGTGCCAAGAGCGCAGATTCCTCTGTATAGGGCAACTTCTTGTGCTCTCCATAAGCCTTATCGCTAGAGGCCACAACTATCTTGGTCTGCGGGCTGTAATTTCTTAATGCCTCCAATATATTCCAAGTCCCCTGGATATTGGTGGAAAGGGTGTTAACAGGAGATTTATTAGCTTTCCCGACTATTGCCTGAGCAGCAATATGTAAACATAAATCCGGCTTTAATCTGCACAAGCAGCGCTTTACGAATTTTTCATCCGCGATGTC
>CAZAPC010000026.1:0-11993 GCA_964486875.1 uncultured Planctomycetales bacterium | reverse complement strand
AAGCTCTCGACACGGGTTCAAATCCCGTCAGGGTCAATTTAATTTATGTGTGGAATAATTGGATACATAGGTGAAAGGCCGGCGCAGAACATACTTCTGGCCGGTCTTAAGCGTTTAGAATACCGGGGTTATGATTCAAGCGGCATAGCCCTTATTGACCTTAAGAAAAATTCTATTGCCTTAAGAAAGGCTGCGGGAAAGATAAGCGCATTGGAAAAGCTGCTGGAGGGGAAAAGCTTGCCGGGGGTTTGCGGTATTGCGCATACCCGTTGGGCAACCCACGGTGCGCCTACAAAGATTAACGCGCATCCCCACCTTGATTGTTCCGGGGAGATTGCTCTGGTGCACAACGGAATTATTGAAAATTATGAGGTTCTTAAAAGCCAGCTTATTAAAGAGGGGCATCATTTCCGTAGCCTAACCGATACCGAAGTCATTGTCCATCTGATCGAGAAATTTTATAAAAATTCCTCTTTGGAAGATGCCTTAAGGGCAGCGCTTAAACTCTTAACCGGTTCTTTTGCCCTGGCAGCTATCTCTTCTCGCGAGCCCGGTAAGCTTGTAGGGGGCCGTTGCGGTAGCCCGTTGATTATAGGGGTGGGGGACAATGAACATTTTCTAGCCTCTGATATACCTGCAGCATTAGACTCTACAAAAGACATTATCTTCCTGGATGAAAATGAGGTAGCTGTTTTATCCAAAGATAGCCTGAAAATAACCGACCTTAACGGGAAAGCTATTTTTAAGAAAATTACCCGCATAAACTGGGATATTGCCCAGGCCCAGAAGAACCATTTTGCCCACTTCATGCTTAAAGAGATTAATGAGCAGCCGAAAATTTTAGAGAGCCTTTTTAACTCCAGGATTAATAAAGAAACAAAGGAGGTAGAATTTCAGGAGCAACGGGTTCCCCAGGCGCACCTGGCATCGGCGAAAGACATTTTTATTGTTGCCTGCGGCACGGCTTATCATGCAGGCTTAGTAGGCAAGTATATTATAGAGTCGATATGTAAAATACCGGTTCGTATTGATGTTTCAAGCGAATTCCGTTATCGGGATCTTTTGATCGGGCCGGAAACTTTAATTATCGCGATAAGCCAATCAGGAGAGACCGCAGATACTTTAGCCGGAGTTCGGGAGGCAAGAAAGTGCGGGGCAAAGGTTATCTCCGTTTGTAACGTGTTGGGCTCTACTTTAACCCGTGAGTCCGACGGAGTGATATATACTCATGCCGGTCCTGAAATAGGGGTGGCGTCTACTAAGGCCTATACAGCGCAGCTTGCCGCGCTCTACCTCTTTGCATTATATTTAGCCAGGATAAAATGTGTGTTGCCGCAGGAGAGAATTAATAAATTCCTGGGAGAATTACGCAAGATACCAAAACATATAGAATCTATTTTAAAACAGCAGAATCCTATAGCCACCCTTTCCCGCCGGCATTCCCACTTTGGTTCATTTCTATACTTAGGCCGAAATATTAATTATCCTTCAGCCCTGGAGGGCGCTTTAAAGCTTAAGGAAATCTCTTATATTCCCGCCGAGGGTTACGCTGCCGGGGAGATGAAACATGGCCCGATTGCTTTAATTGATGAATACCGGGCAGTAGTATGTGTTGCTCCTCAATCAAAAGTATACGAAAAGATGGTCTCGAATATTCAGGAGATACGCTCTCGCAAAGGGAGAATTATCGCTATTGTCAGTGAGGGGGATAGCGAAGTCAAAAAGTTGACCCGTGAAATTATTTCTATCCCCAGAATAGATGAATTATTTTCTCCGCTTTTGATCGCGGTTCCCTTGCAACTTTTGGCCTATCATATTGCAGTTAAGAGGGGTTGCGATGTCGACCAACCGCGTAATTTGGCTAAGTCTGTCACCGTAGAATAGGTGATCAAAAATGCTTTATATCGTTGCCACGCCTATAGGGAATTTAAAAGATATAACTCTGCGCGCTATCGATGTCTTAAAAAGCGTCGATCTTATTGCCTGCGAGGATACTCGGCATACTAAAATCCTATTGGATCATTACAGTATCGATAAACCTACCACTAGTTTCTTTCAGCATAATAGGTTTGCCAAAGGGGAGTATTTGTCCGGGCTTTTAAGGGCCGGAAAGGATATTGCCCTTGTGTCTGACGCCGGCACTCCGGGGATACTTGATCCGGGATATAATTTAATTAATCTGGCTATCCAGAATAATATTCCTGTTACTGTTATCCCGGGGGCAAGCGCTTTTATTAACGCCCTGGTGCTATCAGGTAAGCCCGCGCATGAGTTTTACTTTGCAGGCTTCCTGCCGAATAAAAAAATTGCCCGGCGTAACAAATTAAGAGAGCTAAAAAGATTAGGATGCACCCTCGTTTTTTATGAGTCTTGCCATAGGATTTTAGGCACATTGGCAGATATCGAAGAGGTTTTTGGCTCAAAAGACATATCTTTAGCGCGGGAGTTAACAAAGAAATTTGAAGAAGTTATATATGGCTCTCCTGGGGTTATTCTTAAGAGACTGCAAAAAACAGCTGTGCGCGGTGAGTTTGTAGTCGTAATATAATCTCAGTCCGGCTTTTAAGAAGGTGTTGAGATTAGAGCTTCTTTTAAATTTAATCTTGACAAGCTGCCCCCCCGTGTTATACTTATAAAAATAAGATTAACCTTTAAGACCTACCCCGCGAGGCAGGCAAGGTGGAGAAGATGATGAAGTTTATAAAATGCATAATATATACCCTAGGCAAGAATCCTAGGGTATTTTTTTATCTAGCTGACAATGAAAGAAAAAGCTAAGATACTGGATAAAGAAGCTGTAGGCAGGGCATTGATGCGTATTGCCCATGAAATAGTCGAGAAAAATAAAGGTACGCAGAATTTATGTCTCGTCGGTATCAGAAACCGCGGAGTTTACCTGGCGAAACGGTTATCAGATTGCATTAAGGCCATTGAAGGGGGTAGCGTTTTATCCGGAGCATTAGATATAACCTTATACCGCGATGACCTGGCTTTAGCATCCGGACAGCCACTGGTACGCAAGACCGAGATAGGATTCGATATTAATAACAAAATCATTATCCTTGTCGACGATGTATTATATACCGGTAGGACTATCCGCGCAGCGCTGGATGCTTTAGTTGATTTCGGCAGGCCAAGGTCAATACAGTTGGCGGTTTTGGTTGACCGGGGGCACCGCGAGCTTCCTATTCGCGCTGATTACGCCGGGAAAAATATTCCTACTGCCAAGAATGAAAGTATCGAAGTTCGCTTGGAAGAAGTTGATGGTGTAGACGAGGTTGCAATCCTGGAAAAATGAATTGGGCTAGAAAAGACCTATTAGGGCTGGAGGATTTAAGTAAAGAAGAGCTCAGGCTTATTTTATCAACCGCCGAGTCATTTAAAGAAGTCTCAACGCGCGAGATAAAGAAGGTTCCGGCTTTGCGCGGGAAAACCGTAGTCAATTTATTTTATGAACCATCCACGCGCACCCGCGTCTCTTTTGAGGTAGCTGCTAAAAGGTTATCCGCAGATGTAATTAATATCGCGACCGAAACTTCAAGCGTAAAGAAAGGCGAGACCCTTATCGATACCGGAAGGAACATTCAGGCATTAAAGGCGGATATTATTGTTATGCGCCATAATGCTTCGGGTGCTGCGGATATGCTTGCCAGGCATCTTGATATAAGCGTGGTTAATGCTGGAGACGGATGGCATGAGCATCCAACGCAAGCGCTTTTGGATATCTTTACCTTAAAAGAAAAGCTGGGTAAGATTGAGGGGTTGAATGTAACCATAGTTGGGGATATCGCGCATTCGCGCGTAGCGCGTTCAAATGCCTGGGGGTTAACTAAACTAGGGGCCAGAGTTACTTTTTGTGCGCCCAAGATGCTTATCCCCCCGGAGGTAGAGGGAATGGGAGTTATGGTAACCGATGATATAGAAGGGGCCTTGAGAGATGCCGACGCCGTGAATGTATTGCGCATGCAGTTTGAGCGCGACGGAGATACGGCTTTTCCTAAGCAGTTGGAATATTTTAAAGAATTTGGCATTACTGAAGAGAGGATAAAGAAAGCAAAGAAAGATATTGTGGTAATGCACCCGGGCCCCATTAACCGCGGCATTGAAATGTCAAGCCAGGTTGCGGATGGCGCAAATTCCGTAATCTTGGAGCAGGTAACTAATGGTATAGCTGTGCGCATGGCGGTATTATTTTTAGTTTCTCAGGCCAGGGATGGTTCTTAAGCTAAAGGCAGAACTGTCCCCTGGTTAATGATCCTTAAGTTAAAAAGGGAAATTTTTAGATTAGCTTGAGAACCGTCCCTAACTAAAACCGATGACAAAAATACTGATTAAAGACGGTAGGGTGATTGATCCGGCGAATAACCTCGATGAGGCTTTAGATATCCTTATCGAAGACGGTAAAATTGTTAAAGTCGCCGAGGGTATTAGAAACGGCGCTGAGATAATTGATGCCAAAGGTAAAATCGTTATGCCCGGGTTAGTTGATATGCATGTACATTTAAGGGAGCCGGGAAGAGAAGATAAGGAAACTATCTGCTCGGGCACAAAAGCAGCCCTCGCCGGAGGGATAACTAGCCTTCTGGCTATGCCTAACACCAGCCCGGCGATCGACTCTGTCAGCAATATAAAAATTTTGAAAGAGGCGATACGCAAAAACGCTAAAGCAAATGTTTTTATCTGTGGGGCAATTACCAGGGACAGGCGCGGAGAGGAGCTTACCGACATTCCCTCTTTAAAAAAAGAGGGCGCAGTCGCAATTTCTGACGACGGAAACTCCGTTGATTCAGATACAATCCTGGAGGGCGCCTTTAGAGAAGCGGCGAAGGAAAAAATCCTGACTATTTGCCATTCGGAAGATAAATCATTTTCATGCGCCGGGGTAGTAAATCTCGGGTTTACTTCTACCCGCCTCGGGTTAAGAGGGATATCAAAAGAATCAGAATATAAAAGGGTCTTAAGGGATGTTGGTTTAGCGGAAAAGACCGGTGCGAGGGTGCATATCGCCCATATAAGTTGTCTTGAGTCAGTAGAGATAATTTCTAAGGCGAAGCAAAAGGGGGCAAAGGTAACTGCTGAGACCTGCCCGCATTATTTTGCCTTAACCGAGGAGTCGGTTTTAGGCTATGACACGAATTTTAAAATGAACCCTCCCCTAAGAAGCAAATTTGACGCTCAGGCGATTAAAGACGGTCTGTCTTCGGGTGTGATAGATGTTATCTGTTCAGACCACGCCCCCCATACAGAAAATGAAAAGGATATCGAGTTTGAGCGCGCAGAATTCGGAGTAATCGGGCTGGAGACAGAGCTGGCTGTGAGTATAACCGAGCTGGTTGAGGGCGGGATATTAGGCTGGGACGGATTAATTAAAATGATGGCATTAAATCCCGCGCGCATTCTCGGTATAGATAAGGGTACTTTATCTGTTGGGGCCGATGCTGATATTGTTGTAATCGATCCGACTAAAGAATGGAAGGTTTCAAAGGACCGGTTTTTATCTAAATCCAGAAACTCTCCGTTTATAAATAAAATACTTAAAGGCTTTATTGAATATACAATTTGTTTGGGCAAGGTGCATAAATGGAATTTATAGCCGATTTTCATATTCATTCCAGATACTCCAGGGCTACCAGCCGTAATATGGATGTTAAGAGTTTGGCGTCTTGGGCAAAGCGTAAAGGAATCTCTCTTATGGGGACAGGAGACTTCACCCACCATTTATGGCTAGAGGAGCTTAAACATTATCTTGAGGATTGTGGAAACGGACTTTACGAATATGGCGGAGTTAACTTCATATTAACTGCTGAAGTAAGCAGTATTTATTCAAAACGCGGGAAAGCCTATAGAATACACAATCTTATATTCGCGCCCTCTTTTAAAGCTGTGGATCAAATAAATGGCAGCCTCGGGAAGATCGGCAATTTGGCTTCAGACGGAAGGCCGATCTTAGGGCTTGATGCCGCAGAGCTCGCCCGTATTGTTTTCGATATAGACGCCAATTGTATGATTATCCCCGGGCATATATGGACTCCCTGGTTCTCCCTTTTCGGCTCTATGTCTGGCTTTGACAGAATAGAAGATTGTTTTGAAGACCAAACCCAAAAAATCTTTGCCCTTGAAACCGGGCTTTCTTCAGACCCCGCGATGAACTGGAGGCTGAGCGCTTTAGACAAATTTACCCTGATTTCTAACAGCGATTCGCATTCTCCGCAGAAGATCGGGAGAGAAGCGAATGTATTTGACTGCGGCATGGATTACAAAACTATCCGCGAAGTTTTAAGGACAAAAGATAAAAACAGGTTTTTATATACAATAGAATTCTTTCCCGAAGAAGGGAAATACCATTTTGACGGCCACAGGCTCTGCGGTATAAGATGGTCGCCGCAAGAAACGAAAGAGCACGGGGGTAAGTGTCCTAAGTGCGGCAGGCAGGTTACGGTAGGAGTGGCGAATCGTGTAGAGAAATTAGCAGATAGGCCTGAAGGATTTAAGCCCGGCAATGCTATACCTTTTAAAAACCTTATTCCCTTGGATGAAATAATTGCTGATGCCAGAGGCGTTGCTAAAACTAGCGTTATGGTAGAAAGGGATTACTATAGCATGATAGCTAAGTTTGGCACAGAGTTTGAGATTTTGATGCGGGCCCCAAAGGAAGATTTGTTAAAAGGTTTGCCTTTGAAAGTCGCAGATGGCGTCTTAAAAGTAAGACAGGGCCAGGTCGATATTAAGGCGGGATTTGATGGGGAATACGGGAAGATCTCAATATCTAATAACGAACATAAAGATTCGGTAAACGAAGAGCAGCTTAAACTATTTTAGGGGGCAGCACGCTTTACTTTAAATTTACCAACATTCAGTTTAAGCAGAGTAAGCCAGAGGGGTGCCTGATTATGTCAGGCGAAACAACTAATGAGTCGGGGAGAGATTATCAATGTGTTGCTTTTAGGGTGCTCCTGTATGTGAAAACTATTTCAGTTGCCAGTTTTGTTTTTACGATTAACGGTTTTGTTAAGTCTCAAACCAAAGATTTTGAAGTGAAAGTTCCCGAACTCTCTTTTGAAGCAGCGAAAGAGATAACCGCACACGAAATATTTGCAGAGACAGCTTACTAGAGCCCCTGTAGCGCAATGGATAGCGCACTGGCCTCCGGAGTCAGTAGTACAGGTTCGACTCCTGTCAGGGGCAATAAATATGATGGAGAAAATAGTCGGAGTAATCGGCGGGCATAGCTGTAATGATAAAGTGGAGCGCTTAGCCTATAATTTGGGCATAGAACTTGCTAAAGTGGTTGATTATGTTGTTTGTGGGGGGCTAAGTGGAGTAATGAACGCAGTTTGCAAGGGTTTTAAGGTAGGCAATGGCGTAACTATAGGAATTATCCCGAGTTACAATAAAGAGGATGCTAATCAATACGTGGATATTGTAATCCCTACTGGCCTGGGATTAGCAAGAAATGTGCTTGTAGTTAAAAGTGCGGATATTGTAATCGCTTTGCCTGGGAAAGCAGGGACTCTTTCAGAGATAGCATATTGCCTGCAGTTTGGCATTCCTGTTATCTCTCTTGGGTCCTGGGATATTCCAGGCGTGATTAAAGCCAATACGGTTAGTAAGGCCATTAGTTTAGTAGAGAAAATTATATCTAGCAGAATACCGGAGGCTAAATAATGAAGGCAATTTTTGTGCTTGAAGACGGAAAGACTTTTTTAGGTGAATCTGGCGGGGGCAGGGGAGAGAGGATTGGAGAAGTTATTACGAATACAGCTGTTGTTGGTTACCAGGAAATGATAACTGATCCTGCGAATTTCGGAAAAATTTTAGTTTTAACGTATCCCTTGATCGGTAATTACGGCTGCGCGCCTAAGTTTAGCGAATCTGATAAAGTCCAGGTTGCCGGGCTTGTAATTAAAGAAAGGTCGCGCATATTCTCTAACTGGCAGGCGAGAGAAAGCTTGGGTAATTTTATGCAGGACAATGGGCTTATCTCAATTCATTCTATTGACACGCGCGCTCTGGCAGTGCATTTAAGGCAGAAAGGCACCCAGTACGGGGCTATTTCTACAAGCTGTTTTGATGCGAAGGAGCTTGTTGCCGAAATCTCCTTATTCCGCAAGAATAATTCTTTAAAGCTGCTTAAGCAGGTTTCTGTTAATAAGCTAAAGAGGTCAGGCAAACAAAACGGAAAAAAGATTGCAGTATTAGATTTAGGAGTGGCTAAAAGCATTATAAACCAGCTGGATTACCTGGGATTTTCGGTAGCCCTTCTTCCGTATAATACTCCTGCGGCCGAGATTATTAAGCTAAAGCCAAGAGGTCTGGTTATTGCCGGCGGACCAGAAGAGATCCCGGAGCTAGAAAAGGTCGCAGAGAATATAAAGCCATTATTGGGGGGAATACCCGTACTTGGTATAGCCTCGGGCAATCTGGTGTTGGCTCTCGGATTAGGAATTAAGATAAATAAGCTGAAAATAGGGCACCGGGGGGTTAATTATCCTATCCAAAGCCCGGTTTCTTTTAAAGGGGAAATTACTGTGCAGAATCATGCTTATGTTATAGACCCGGGTTCACTGCTTAAAATCAAAGGTTTAAAAATAAGCGGTTATAATCTAAATGACAGGACAGTAGAAGAGATTGAGGGTAGGGGCTTAAAAATTCTCGGAGTGCAGTATATGCCTCTTTCGCCCGGTTTTAAGGAAGTTAACGGAGTTTTTTTAAAGTTTATGAAAATGTTAGGAAGGAGTTAAATCATGCCCCGCAGAAAAGATATCAAAAAAGTTTTAATGATTGGCTCCGGGCCTATTATTATCGGCCAGGCATGTGAGTTTGATTATTCCGGCTCGCAGGCATGTAAAGCATTAAGAGAAGAAGGCTACTTTACCATACTTATCAATTCTAATCCGGCAACGATAATGACTGACCCAGGGATGGCGGATGTCACCTATATTGAGCCGCTAACCGTAGACATAGTAACTAAAATTATTGCGAAAGAACGGCCCGATGCTATTTTACCAACATTAGGAGGGCAGACTGGGCTAAACCTTGTTTTCTTTTTGATGAAAGAGGGTATTTTAAAAAAATACGGGGTTGAATCTATCGGGGCTTCGGTAAGCGCCATATCATGCGCTGAAGATAGGGAACTCTTTAAGAAAGCAATGCAGGAGATAGGGGTAGATCTTCCCAAGAGCGGCATAGCCACTTCTTTAAAAGAAGGGATGAAGATGGGGTTATCTATAGGTTTTCCGCTTATATTAAGGCCGGCTTATACCTTAGGAGGCAGCGGAGGATCAATTGCTTATAATCATGAAGAACTGGAAAAATTCTTAGCTAAGGGTCTGGAGACAAGCCCGGTACGCCAGGTTTTGGTTGAAGAGTCGGTATTAGGATGGAAAGAGATTGAGTTTGAGGTGATGCGCGACTGCTGCGATAACGTAATTATGATCACTTCCATGGAAAATGTCGACCCAATGGGTGTCCATACCGGAGATAGTATTGTTGTTGCTCCTGCCCAGACGTTGACCGCAGAAGAGTATAATAACTTCGTAAATTTATCAAAAAAGATCATCCGGCGAATCGGTATAACCGGGGGAGGGGCAAATATACAATTTGGCCAGAACCCCAAGAACGGACGTATTGTTATTATAGAGGTTAACCCCAGGCTTTCGCGCTCATCTGCCTTGGCATCAAAGGCAACAGGATTTCCTATTGCCCGAGTTGCTACAAAGCTCGCCGTTGGCTATACCCTCCCTGAGGTAATGAACCAGATTACAGGTAAGACCGCCTCATTTTTTGAGCCGACGGTTGATTATTGCGTATTCAAAATCTGCCGTTTTACTTTTGAGAAATTTCCCCATGCCCAGCGCGTGCTTAATACCTCGATGAAGGCAGTCGGAGAAGCAATGTCTATCGGAAGAAATTTTAGAGAGGCTTTTCAGAAAGGAATCCGCTCCATGGAGATATCGCGCTTTGGTTTTGGGGCAGACGGAAAAGATAAAGTTACCGATGCGGATCTTAAAAAAGCAAGTAATGGGCTTATTAAGATTATACGCGATAAACTCAGAATTCCCAATGACGAAAGGATCTTTTATATCCGTTATGCGCTTAAGGCAGGGCTATCTGCGCAAGAGATATGCGGCCTATCGAATATTGACCGCTGGTTTATTGATAATATGCAGGAGTTAGTTGAGGTTGAAGAAGAAATCTTAACATTCAGGAATAACAAGTCCGACGAAGAGATAACCTTGCCGCCGGAACTTTTAAGAAAAGCCAAGGAAAACGGGTTTTCAGACCGTCAGCTGGCGTTTGTTTTAAATTCCAAGGAGGGGAAGGTGCGGGATTTACGCAAGAGGCAGAATATAAAAGCAGTTTATAAGCTGGTGGATACCTGCTCCGGGGAAGTCGCCGCCAAACAGCCGTATTACTATTCAACTTATGAGACAGCCGATGAATCAAGGCCCAGCAAGAATAAGAAAGTGGTAATCTTAGGCGGCGGACCTAACCGTATTGGACAAGGGATTGAATTTGATTATTGTTGTTGCCACGCAGCATACGCTTTAAAGGATGAAGGTATTGATAGTATTATGATTAATTGTAACCCCGAGACAGTATCAACAGACTATGATACTTCTGATAGGCTTTATTTTGAGCCGCTTACATTTGAAGACATAATGAATATTATAGACTTAGAAAAGCCCATGGGAGTCATTGTTCAGTTTGGAGGACAGACGCCGCTTAATCTGGCAGTTTCTTTGCGTAAGGCCGGGGTGAATATACTCGGAACATCCGCAGAGAGCATTGATATTGCTGAGGACCGCAAGAGGTTTAAACATATGCTGCATAAGCTAAGCCTTTTGCAGCCGGAGAATGGCACTGCCTTTAATTTTGAGGAGGCCAAAGAAGCGGCCAAAAAGATAGGCTATCCGGTTTTAGTCAGGCCTTCTTATGTTTTAGGGGGAAGGGCAATGGAGATAGCTTATGATGAGGAGGCCCTGGAGAAATTTATTAAAGAAGCAGCAGAGGTATCCGGAGAGCATCCGGTATTAATTGATAAATTCTTAGAGGATGCCATTGAGGTTGATGTAGATTTAATCGGTGACGGCGAGACATTTGTTATCGGCGGCATAATGGAGCATATTGAATATGCCGGGGTCCATTCCGGGGATGCGGCAATGTCCCTTCCCACATATACGCTTTCCGAGGGGAGTCTTAATAACATTAGGCAGGCTACATATGAAATGGCCAGGGAATTAAATTTAGTCGGGCTAATGAATATACAGTATGCAGTAAAGGATGATAAGGTATATGTATTAGAGGTAAACCCAAGAGCCTCCCGCACCATCCCCTTTGTTTCCAAGTCAATAGGCGTACCTCTGGCAGAGCTGGCTACAAAGGTTTTATTGGGTAGAAAATTAAAGGATCTGGGATTTACTAAAGAGATTATACCTAAGCATATCTCGATTAAAGAGTCGGTATTTCCTTTTAATCGCTTCCCCGGAGTAGATGTTATTTTGGGTCCGGAAATGAAGTCAACCGGAGAGGTTATGGGTATTGATAAAGACTTTGGACGGGCCTATATTAAAAGTCAGCTAGCTGCGGGTCAGAAGCTTCCTAAAAAAGGCAATGTCTTTATTTCTGTCCGCGATAAGGATAAAAGACAGGTTATGTTTATTGCCAAAAAACTTGCAGACTTAGGATTTAATATTTATGCAA
Source organism: uncultured Planctomycetales bacterium (assembly GCA_964486875.1). GTDB lineage: Bacteria > Omnitrophota > Gorgyraeia > Gygaellales > Profunditerraquicolaceae > Sherwoodlollariibacterium. Next base: position 290 of record CAZAPC010000026.1, on the reverse strand, counting down.
GCCTGGGTACAGCCGATGCCTTAAGTAAAAGCGGGATTAAAGTAAAAGTTTTACCGAAGATAGCCGAAGGAAGGCCAAATATATTGGATTTAATGAAAGATGGAAAAATACAGTTGGTCATTAATACTCCTTCTGGGCGTATACCTCGTCAGGATGAAGTTAAAATCCGTTCGCATGTGATATTATATAATATTCCATATACCACCAGTATCTCTGCTGCCCAGGCAACAGTAAACGGCATTGAGGTATTATTAAAAAATGATTTAGAGGTTAAATCTTTACAGGCATAC
>CAZAPC010000025.1:0-12455 GCA_964486875.1 uncultured Planctomycetales bacterium | reverse complement strand
ATCCTTTACCAGGCCTTTAAGGTTTACATCATCGTTACAGCAAAAGATAAAACCACCACTGCTGGTTGTATCAAGGAAGTCGCGAAAAGCCTTTAACTCATTGTCAAAGTTTCCATAGTAATCAAGATGTTCATAATCTATATTGGTAACAATTGAGTACTTCGGCTTATAATAAAGGAATGAACCGTCTGATTCATCCGCCTCGGCTACAAAAAATTTTCCGCTTCCGACACAAGCATTTGTATCTATATTCTTCAGGATCCCCCCTATTGCCACGGTAGGAGAAAGGCCGGCTTCAAGCAAAAGTAAAGATACCAAAGAAGCGGTAGTTGTTTTTCCGTGGCTTCCGGCAACTGTAATAACTGTCTTGTCAACCATAAGCTCTGCTAAGGCCTGGGCACGTTTTATCAAAGATAAACCGCGCCTCCTAGTTTCTATTATCTCCGGGTTATCGTCTTGTATTGCGGAAGAATAAATCACAACCGGATTACCGGTAATATTTTGCGGCCTATGCCCTATGTATATTTTAGCACCTAAACTTCTTAAATCTGCGGTATTCCTGTTTTCTTTTAAATCAGAACCGGTTACAGAATGGCCTAAACGTAAAAGCAGACACCCTATTCCGCTCATCCCTATACCGCCGATACCGATTAAGTGATACGTTCTACTCATAGACTTACATCCGTTGGTTAATTTCAACACAATAAAGATTCTGAAGCCTTTAAGAGGCACCCCGCCGCATCATCTTTAAAGATACGCTTAAGATTGTTACGCATTTCAGCAAGCCTTTCCGAATGGGAAATAAACTGCTCAATTACCTCCTTAAGCAAAGAAGGGTTAGTTTCCTCATCTTTTATAATAACGCCCGCACAAACATCCTTTAATGTTTTAGCATTATAAAATTGATGCGCATAGGCAAAAGGGTACGGGATAAGGATAGCCGGAACCCCAAAATATATTAATTCCGATATGCTTGTTGCTCCGGCGCGCGTTATCGCTAAGTCAGCGGCATTATAAACATACCCCATCGCATCGCAGAAATCAAATACATGAGCTTTTATATTCAGCCTCCTGTATGCATCCATTACCTGCGGGGATAATTCTCTTATGCCTAAGATATGCACAACCTGCAGCCTTTCTCTCTCTTTTATCAATTCAACCGCTTTCAGGAAAACGTCGTTAATTCTCTTGCTCCCCTGGCTTCCCCCCATAACTAAAACTGTAAATTTATCCTTATCTAAACCAAGAAAACTCAACGCCTCTTCCTTACTCATCTTTTTAAGACTACGCCTTATAGGATTTCCGGTAAATAATATTTTATCTTTTGATAAATCAAAATAACGCCCGGAATCAGCAAAGGAGACGGCAACTTTATCAGCAAATTTTGCTAAAAACCTGTTTGCCCTTCCGGGAAAAACATTCTGTTCGTGAATTAACGTCTTGATTCTAAGAAACCAAGCGGCCATTACTAAAGGCACAGAATCAATGCTCCCGAAACCTACGACAATATCAGGCTTAAATCTTAAAATTATGCATAACCCCTGCCAGGCGCCTTTTAAAAAAGATAATAGACCAGCTACGTTATTGTGGTTTAAAGAAAACGAGAGTTTAATAGAAGTTATATAAACCAATTTATATTTAATAGGGCTGCAACTTATGTTAATACTGCGCGACGGCAAAACCAGCAATGCCTCTGCCGAGTCTTTTTCTTCCTGCAGCTTTTCTAAAAAAGCCAGGGCAGGATAAATATGCCCGCCACTTGCGCCTGCAACTACTAGAATCTTCATGTTTTTCCTAAGGGTAATCTCCGGTGCGAGCAATATTAACCAGAATACCTACGCTCACCATATCAAATATGAACGATGAACCGCCATAACTTATAAAGGGCAAAGGAAGGCCCTTAGTAGGAAGTATCCCGCAAGAAACACCTATATTAATTATCGCCCTGAAAGAAATCATTAATACAAGCCCCAGACTAAGAAAATAACCGAATTTATCCGGGGAGTTTTTAATGATTTTGATACCTTGCTGGATAAAAATAATAAATAAGATAACTACGCCTATGGTCCCCAATAATCCAAGTTCTTCCCCGATTATAGAAAAGATAAAATCCGTATGCGCCGCTGGAAGATAAAATAATTTCTGTTTAGAATGCCCCAGGCCTACCCCGAATATGCCCCCGGATCCTAAAGCAAGCTGCGACTGGATTATCTGAAACCCGCTACCCCTCGGGTCTATCCAGGGGTTAATAAAAGCCATAATCCTTGCCTTACGATACGGTACGCTAAAAACTAAAATATACAATAAAGGGAGACTGCCCAATATTAAAGATAATATATAAGGCGGCCGCACCCCGGCTATAAAGAGCATGGTCAAGACCACAAATGCTAAAGATATTGTAGTCCCTAAATCCGGTTGTATAAGTATTAGCAGAGAAATAAGGCCCAGGCAGAACATCGGGGGCAAGAAACCTTTTAAGAAAGTCTTAATCAGGTTGCCTTTACGGGCAATAAAATCCGCGAGATAAATAATCACCGCAAGATTAGCTAACTCCGAAGGCTGAAAACTCAATAGCTTAAACCTGAACCACCTGCGCGCGCCGGCGACCTCCCTTCCTATCCCCGGTATCAAAACAAGGACTAATAGAAAAATAGAAATAAACAACAGCGGTTGGGCAGCGGGCCTCAATTTACGGTAATCCACAACCATAAATATGAAAGTAAGCACTGCGCCTATAAGCATAAAACTTAAATGTCGCTTCAGGAAGAATAGCCCGTCTTTATATCTCTCCCAGGCATATATGCTAGATGAGCTATAGATCATAACAATACCTATGCACATAAGTACAACCGATACTGTGAAAAGGTTTATTCTGATATTCCTTACCATCGATTAATATTTAAACCTTTGTTAATCCGGATACCGCAGATTTAAATGCTCTTCCCCTTTCTTCATAATTTAAAAACATATCAAAACTCTTGCACATAGGAGAAAACAAAACACAGTCTCCAGGAGAAGCCAGTAAGAAAGCCTTACCTACCGCATCTTTTAAGCTATCTGCCTGGCGAGAAACAATAACGCTGCCTAATTTCCGGCGTATTGTATCTTTTGCCTCGCCAATCAATACCATTGCCTTAACTCTATTGCGGGCGACACCCATGACTTTACTATAATCATTCCCCTTTTCTCTGCCTCCGGCAATGAGCACAACCGGGCAGATTAAATTATTTAAAGCCCAAACCGTAGCTTCGGTAGTAGTGGACTTAGAATCATTGATAAACCTTACCCCCCTAAATTCCAAGACCTCTTCCATGCGGTGTTCAACACCTTTAAATTCTCGAAAAACATCCATAACCGTTCCTTCATTTAGGCCAATGATTCCGGATATCGCTAAAACTGCCGCCTGATTAGGATTTAAGTTATCTTCAGCTTTAAAGTAAACTTTTTTTACGCATGAATTAAGGCCTAAGCCGCGCACGGACTCGTCGTCATGATTTAAAACCAGATAATCAGAACTATCCTGATTCCTAAATATGCGCTCCTTAGCCCCGACATAATCCTGCATATCTTTATAACGGTCCAGATGATTACGGCTTAAGTTCAGGATTGCTGAAATCTTAGGCTTGAATTTGTATATATATTCCAGCTGGAAAGAACTAACCTCAAGAGCGACATAATCATCCTCCTGCATATTCTTTACCTCTTGGGAAAAAGGATTGCCTATGTTGCCGCAGGTAAATACCTTTTTGCCTGAAGACTCAAGCACTTTACCTATTAAAGTAGTAACCGTAGTCTTGCCGCAGGTTCCGGTTATAGCAATTATCTGCGCGGGGCATAAAAACGAGGCGAGCTCAAGCTCGCTTATAATAGGAATATTTATATCTTTTGCCCATAATATAGGAGGAGAACTATTTGGGACCCCGGGAGAAATAACTACAAGAGAGATCCCGCTTAAGGAATCCCGCGAATGCTTACCTAATTCTACGGATATCTCTTTTGATTTTAAGTTCTTAAGATTATTACGGGTTAAAAGGTTATCCTGATTATCAGTAATGCTTACCCTTGCACCCAAATCATAAAGAAGATTGGCTGAGGATAAACCGCTACGCGCAAAACCCACAACAAGAATATTCTTACCCCTAAAATAATCTTTGTTCCTCATTAAATAGTTAACGGATTTTTAAGGTCACTATAGTCATAATTGCCAGTAGCCCGGCGATAATCCAGAATCTCACGATAACCTTATTCTCCGGCCAGTTAAGAAATTGAAAATGGTGGTGAAGGGGCGCGATTTTAAAGATACGTTTTTTAGTCAAGCGGAATGACCCTACCTGCAAAATTACGGATAAAGCCTCAATCACAAAAATCCCCCCTACGAGGATTAAAAGAAGCTCTTTCCTGATTAATAAAGCAACCGTACCCAATGCCCCTCCTAAAGCCAGAGAACCCACATCCCCCATAAAAATAGAGGCGGGGTAACAATTAAACCATAAGAACCCCAGACCGGCGCCTAATATGCTTGCGCAAAATACAGTCAGCTCTCCGCTGCCCCTGATATAAGGCACAAGCAGATAATCGCTTAGGCGTATATTACCGGAAACATAGCAGAGTATACTGAAGGCTAATGCGACCATTACTACAATACCGATAGCCAGGCCATCTAAACCGTCAGTGAGATTTACCGCGTTAGAAGTACCGGCTATAACCAAAATAACAAAAATAATATAAAACCCGTCTAAATCTAAAGCTACATTTTTTAAAAATGGCACATCGAGTTTTAAATTACCTTGAAATCCCAAAAGAAAGATCGTTCCCAGTATTAACCCCAGCACTGCCTGGCTGGCGAATTTTGTTTTGGCAGTAAGCCCCTTGGCAGTTTTCTTTGTCTGTTTAAAATAATCATCTAAGAAACCGGTTATTCCGAGCCAGATAGTAGTAAAAAGCACCACCCAGATATACTTATTTGAAATATCCGACCAGAGTATGGTTGAAAATACGACCGCAGCCAAAATAAGGATTCCACCCATAGTAGGAGTATCCTTTTTCCCATGGTGCAGGTTATCGAGCTCTATACTATCCCCCTTATTAACCCTCTCTCCCACTTTCAGTTTTTTAAGCTTTCTTATTACGTAAGGCCCTAATAAAAGACTGATCAAAAAACTTGTTAGCGCCGCCATTACCGCCCGGAAAGTAATATAGCGGAAGATGTTAAACGCCGAGATTGAATTATGCAGCGGGTATAGAAAATTATACAGCATTTATAAGTTAAACACCTCCTCCATCTTCATTCTACGGGAGCCTTTTACCAGGACAATATCCGAAGAGGCAATCCTTAAATGCTCAAATAATATTTTACGCGCCTGAAGCGAACTTTCGCAAGTGATTATATTCTTTCCCTTAGCCCTAATACCTCTTGCCCCAGCACTGCTTAAAGTGCCTACAGTTATAAGCGTATCACAGACTAAAAGTGCTTCTTTTACGGCTTTTACATGCATCGCCTCGGCTTTGCCCCCCAACTCAAGCATATCACCTATAACCGCAACCTTTCTTCCTTTTGTTCTTATTTTGCCAAGCAGATCCAAGGCCTGGCCTAAAGAGAGAGGATTTGAGTTATAAGAGTCATCGATAAACCGGATGCCTTTTTTATTGATAATACTGAGCCTACCTGAAGGCGGCTTAAAACTTGATAATGCCGCGGATATTTTACGGTACCCAATACCAAAAATCCTGGCTATGGCTATAGAAACCAGGCAGTTATAAATATTATAATACCCTAAAGCAGTTAATGCAAACCCTAATCTTCGGTTTACCTTAAAACTATATCCACTTTGGACATATCGTATACAAGAAGCCGTAAAATCGCTTGGGTGTTTTATGCCTACTCCAATAGTGAATAATCCGGTTTTTTCATTTAATAACTCTTTTCTTAAATAACGGTCGTCTGAATTCAATACAGCTATAGCCGGATTCTTGAGCGACCTTAATAAACTGCGCTTCTCCCTGAATACACCGTCTAAGTTTTCAAAATATTTAAGGTGGGATGGCCCGATATTAGTAATTACTGCGATATTGGCCGAGGCTATCCTGCTTAAATATTCAACTTCACCAAAATGATTAGTTCCTATCTCCAGCACTACGGCGCCGTAACTCCTGTCCAGCTTTAAAAGCGTAAGCGGAAGGCCAATATGATTATTCCTGGTCCCCTCCGTACTTAATACCTTGAATTTCTGAGAAAGGACCCTGGCAAGCATATCTTTGGTCGTAGTCTTACCGCTTGACCCTGTAACCGCAATTACCGGTATATCATATCTATTGCGGTTAAATTGAGCAATTTTTCCTAAAGACTCAATAGTATTATTGACCCTGATTAAAACCGGGCCTTTTATACCCTCAAGCCACTTCTCAGCGATTATACAGGCTGCGCCATTTTTTACTGCCTCCCTAATAAAATCATGCCCGTCGAAATTATCACCCTTAATGGCAACAAAGGCCTCCCCCCTTTTAATCCTGCGGGAATCAATGGATATGCCTTTTACAACCGTCTCCCGCAGCCCAGAGATCAAATTCCCTTTTGCTGCCTCTGCTAATTCATAGACTCTAAACATATTTTTATTTCCCTGCGGTCATCAAACCGTATAGTTTTATTACCTAAAATCTGGTAACCTTCATGCCCCTTGCCTGCAACGATAATCACATCCCCCTTTTGCGCAATGGATAAAGAATGCCGTATCGCCTCTCTCCTATCCGGAATAATAGAAAAATTATGCCTCTTTATCCCGGATTTTATATCGCGGATTATATCATTAGGATCTTCTGAACGGGGATTATCATTAGTAATAATGACAAGGTCGGAAAGCTCAGTAGCCACTTTACCCATTCTAGGCCTCTTTAAAACATCCCTTTTCCCTCCGCAACCAAAGACAGTAATAATCCTGCTGGGTGATAGGTTCTTTAAAGCAAGGATCGCATTCTTCAGCGCGTCTTCAGTATGCGCATAATCTACGAATACTGAAAAACCTTTTTTACAACTTACTCTCTCTAGCCTCCCGGGGGCAAAGCGGAAACCTTCTACCGCAGACTTGATTTTATTCAACGGAAGCCCTTCTTTGTACCCCCAGGCAAATGCAGCTAGGAGATTATAGACATTATGCCTGCCGATAAGCGAAGTTTCTACAACTACTCTATGATCTGGAAGTATTAATAAGAATCTTGTTGATTTAAGACTGTATTTAATATTTACTGCCCTGACCGTGGAGCCCGGGCTTAGACCATAATCTATAACTTTGGCCTTAGTCAATCTCTTAAATGATGAATAAAACTTATCGTCGCGGTTTAAAACAGCAATTCCCTTTTCATTAAGCCCCTCAAAAAGCTTGGATTTTGCGGCGACATATCTACCCACTGTCTTATGATAATCGAGGTGATCGTGGGTAATATTGGTAAGAATTGCAGAATGGAATTTAATTCCTGATACCCTCCCCTGATCCAGGGCATGCGAAGATACCTCAAGCGCAGCATAATCCACCCCTTCCTTAACCATCTGCGCCATCATAGAACCTAACTCTACCGGGCCGGGAGTAGTGTTCTTTGAAGGCAGCACCCTGCCCTTAAAACGCCAATTTATCGTACCTATGACCGCGGTTTTAAAACCTGATTTCTTAATAATCGCTTCCAGAAGATAAGTAACTGTAGTCTTTCCGCAAGTACCGGTTACGCCTACAACATTTAAACTATCCGAAGGATTACGGTAGAATTCAGCAGCTAATCTCGCAGCTGCCAGGCGTGTGTTTTTTACCTTAATTAAATAAACCCCTGATGGAAGTTTTCTTCTAACCCCTGAATCACAAACTACAGCCTTTGCGCCTCTTGCAAGAGCCTCGGTAATAAATCTACTGCCATCCTCCTCAGCCCCTTTTACTGCTATAAAGATAAAACCCTTCTTTACAGACTTAGAGTTAGAAGATACGCCCTTAAAATCTCCGCTTCTTATAAAATTAATGAGTTCTTCTATTTTCATTTGGCTTAATCTTAAGCATTGCCTCTTTTGTCTTTAAGTACCTTACCACATCCGCGGCAACATTTCTAAATACCGGTGCGGCGACCACGCCGCCGAAATAATAAGGCCTGGGCTCATCTATGGATACTACGATCGTAACTACCGGATCTTCAACAGGAGCAAAGCCGATAAATGAAGCGACAAATTTATTGTGCGAGTAAACCCCGCTTGGCTCAATTTTCTGGGCAGTCCCGGTCTTACCTGCAGAAGTCAATCCTGGAATCTGTGCCATCTTCCCGGTACCCTCTTCAACTACACCAGTAAGCATCTTCGATATCCTTGACGCGGTATCCTGGGAGAGAACCCTGCGGATTAAAGTGGGAGAGGATTTTTGAATAACCTCGCCATCTTTATTCCTTATCTCTTCTATAACATAAGGCTTCATTAATTCCCCTCCGTTGGCAATTACGGAGAGCGCGCTGGCTAATTGGAGTGTAGTCACGCCTACCTCATGCCCTATAGGTATAGCGCCTATTGATGTTTTGGACCAAAGGCGCGGCTCTTTTACCATACCGGATATCTCCCCAGGGAGATCAATCCCCAGCTTGGAACCAAAACCAAAGAGCTTTATATATTTATACACTATGTTTGCCCCTAAAAGCTGTGCTACTTTAGTAGTACCTATATTGCTTGATTTTTCAATTACTTCCCTGAAAGTAAGCCAACCATGTGCAACATGGTCATGTAATGTGTGATTAGCCACGCGGTAAGCCCCGTTTTCACAAAAAATCCTGTCCTCTTCGCTAAGCCTCTTCTCCTCTAATGCTGCCGCAGCAGTAACGATCTTAAATACGGATCCGGGTTCAAATAAATCGGATATAGACCTGTTTCTCTTCTGGTCTTTGCTGACATTTTTATACTCATTCAAATCATAAGTCGGACGGTTAGCCATAGCTAGAATTCTTCCTGTATAAGGGTCCATGACTATTATACTTGCGGCCTTAGCGTGATAAGCCTTATATGCTTTATCAAGCTCCCTCTCTGCGATATATTGAACGACTTGATCAATAGTAAGAACAATATCCATTCCGTCTCTAGGAGAAGACATCTTTTCATAAACATCCAGCCTTGATTGACGGGCATCGCGTAAGAATATACCCCAACCCGGAGAACCTTTTAAATATTTATCCAGAGACAGCTCAATCCCCTCCAAGCCTGTATTATCTATACCTGCAAATCCTATAATCTGACTGGCCAAGTAAGTATTGGGGTAGCTGCGCTTGCTCTCCCTTATAAAACCTAAGTGCTTTATCCTTAATTTCTTGACTGCCTCAACCTCTTCAATGCTAAGTTTGCGCTTAATCCATATAAAAGCCTTTTTACGGTACAACCTTTCCCTAAGGTACTCCTGGCTTAAATTCAATACATCTGATAACTGGATTATTGCCCTTTCTTTTTCTTTAGTGCTCATCATATTTGGGGCTGCATAAAGGGAATCCGCAGGCAGATTAAGCGTTTGGGGTTTAAGGTTACAATCATAGATTACGCCCCTAAAAGGCTCAATCTCAGTGAAAAGATTATGCTGTTTATTAGCAATGCCCGCCAGATAACTTGAACGGAAGATTTGAATATAGGCAAGCCTAAAAACACAGGCTACCAGAAAAAGAAGAAGGAATAGGAATACCGCCTCGCATTTACGGCGATAGTTACTTATATGCACATTAAGTTCTAGTTAATAAAGATTAAGGATTGACAGTCTTTGCTTCCGCGCGCCTGTTTAAACCAAAAATACGCGAAACTATTCCCGGCTTATTGCCATCTGCTTCGGCAAGAGTTACGCCTTCCGAAGTAGGTACCAGCTTTACTAATTGATACTTATTCGGCATCTGAAAATCAGAACGGTTAGAAAGGCTGTTGCCGATATTAACCAACGAAGAGTTCTTTTCGATATTATAGCGCAAAACACTGTTTTTATCTAATAGATCCTGGAATACCACATGATGTTTTTGCCCTGCGTACGCCAAGCGTATAATCTCGCTTTGTTGGTAAACGTAAAGCACTGAAAAAAACGTTATAAAAACTACTATAGACAAAAACTTATTTAGCCTCATAGCGCTATATTCTTTCTGCCACCCGCAACTTCGAAGAGCGGCTTGCCGGGTTAATGATGACTTCCGACTGGGCAGGAGTCAAAGGTTTGGGAGTTAATATGCTTACGATACCCTCGTCCTCTGCCTTACGGAATGCAAACTTTATCAATCTATCTTCCAATGAATGGAATGATATAACACATATCCTTGCTTTTTTCTTTAAAGCCATGATAGCCTTGGAGACTGCGGCGTCTAAGATCTCAAGCTCCCTGTTTACCGCAATACGCACAGCCTGAAATGTTCTAGTCGCAGGATGTATACGGTAATGCCGGTTACGATAACGATAGGGTATTGACCTGGATACGATATTGGCAAGCTCTACAGTCGTAGCTATAGGCTGCCTTTGTCTCTCTTTAACCAAGATACGGGCAATACGGTTATGCCATCTCTCTTCACCGAAATTCCACAATAATGCTGAAAGCTCTTCTTCATTGAGATTATTAACTAAATCATAAGCCGATATATAACTGTCTTTATCCATGCGCATATCCAAAGGCCCCTCGTTCTGAAAACTAAAACCCCGTGCTACATCCTGAAGCTGGTACGAAGAAATGCCCAGGTCAAACAGTATGCCGTCAACGTTTTCTATTTTTAGTTTTTCAAGGATCGTATCTATATCCACAAAGTTACCATGGATAAACAAACAGGCGGACCCAAACTCGCTTAACCGCTGACGCGCGATAGATAAAGAGTCTTCATCACGGTCAATGCCAACGAGCCCTCCTCCAGGAAGTATCCGCTCTAGTATCTCCTTAGAGTGCCCCGCTGTCCCAAGCGTGGCGTCTACTATTCTGTCACCCTTCTCTAAATCTAAATAATTTAAAACTTCCCGCAGCATTACGGGAGTATGAAAATTCGTACTAGACATCCATTAATTTCTCGGCAATCTCTTCAAAAGACTGTTTAGAATTTCCGTAAAATTCATCCCATTTATCCTTGGCCCAGATCTCAATCCTGTTAGCAACGCCGACAACAGCTACTTCTTTCTTAATCTGGGAAAAATCTTTCAAATATTGCGGGAGGAGAATCCTCCCCTGCGCATCAAAATTTACCTCTACAGCGCCGGAGAAATAAAGCCTATTAAATTTCCTAGATTCTGCCTTAGTAAAAGATACGGATTTAAATTTGTTCTCCTGCGATTTCCATTCTTCTTCGCTGAACATAAAAAGACAACCATCCAGACCGCGGGTAACAAAGAATTTCTCGATGAAATGCGCTTTTGCAGTCTCGCGAAACTTGGCAGGTAGTATCAGGCGGCCTTTACGATCTATAGAATGCAGGTATTCGCCATAGAACATATTTACTCCTCATGCCTTACAACAGGCATGCTCCCACTGTGCTCCACTTTAATCCACTTTGTAGGTCAAGTATAAATAAAATACCCTACCTTGTCAAGCAAAAAAATTACCTAACTTCTTATAAAACAGTAGGTAGTAGATATTAGGGGTGCGAATAACCAGATATTGTGTTATATGCAGGAATCAAGAGAAGATTTTTTTAACCATGATCAAATCTTTTCTGATTTGGCGGCTTAATGCCGAAAGGGATGTAAACTTCTTATCCTGACGTATTCTCTTTACGAATTGAATTTCAAGATCTTTTTTGTAAATATTCTCATTAAATTTAAGTATATGCACCTCTACTGTGGTCTTCTTATTACGCAATCTAAGAGTAGGCCTCTTACCTATATAACAGGCTCCTTTTAATTGATTCCTTCCTAAAATGACCCTTGCTGCATATATACCTTCGGCTGGGATTACCTCATGATGCGGATTTATATTTGCCGTCGGGAAACCAATTATCCTTCCCAAAGAAGTCCCCCTGGCTACCGTACCCAGGATGCTTACCGGACGGCCCAACAGCCCCTCCGCTTCCTTTATTCTACCCCTGCTTATCATCCTGCGGATTAAAGTGCTGCTGATAGGCTTACCGTTATGCTTAACTATATTAAACCTTCTTGTCTTAAAACCGTAACGCTCTCCTAAGGCCTTTAGCAAATCAAACGAACCTGAAGCACCCTTGCCAAACCGGAAATCTCTTCCTATATAGATATACTTGGCCGATAACTTTTTTACCAATATATTCTTCACAAAATCTGATGCCCGCATACTGGAAAAACTCGAACTGAAATTAACTACTACGCATACGTCAATAGATAGTTCTTCCATGAGGCGCAGCCTATGCGCAAGCGAAGAAAGGCTCTTCTCTCCCTGAGGATGAGGCCAAAAGGTTAAAACGATGCTTGTGCCGCGTAAAAGCCGGGCACCTGCTACCGCTGCCCTAAGTATCTCCTTATGCCCGCGATGCAC